>CAZBJT010000320.1:0-2252 GCA_964492215.1 uncultured Planctomycetales bacterium
GCCCTGGAAAAATCAATGCAACATTCTTCATGGTACTTACCATTTCACCACATTGGCGCCGCTAACCAAACCGGCCCCAAAGGCAACTAACACCACATTGCTGCCCTTTTTAATTTTCTTGGATTTAACAGCTTCATACAAAGCCACGGCAATGGATGCGGCGGACATATTGCCGTATTTATCAATATTGATAAAGATTTTTTCTTTAGGAATTCCTAATTTCTTGGCCACCGCTGAGATGATGCGGTCATTGGCTTGGTGCGGGACGATAAAATCAACTTCTGATTTTTTCATCTTGGCTTTTTTCAAAACTTCTTCGACGGCGTCAGCCATGGAATTAACCGCTACCTTAAACAACTCCTGGCCCTGCATGACCACATAAGGCAATTTGGTATAGGTTGTTTTTTCCGGCTCAAATGGGCTGCGGCTATCTTCGACTACAACCTGCATCAAATCACCCAGCTCACCAAAAGAACGCATAAAATCAGCCGTGATGCCGCCAGACTTGACCGGCCCTAACACACAGGCACCAGCCCCATCACCAAAAAGCACACACGTGTCACGATTCTTCCAATCAATTAAACTGGTGATACGTTCAGCCGCAATCACTAATGCATACTTGGCCATACCGCTTTGAACATATTGCTTGCCCGTGGTCAACGCATATAAGTAACCGGAACAAGCAGCGGAAATATCAAAAGCAACAGCGTTCTTAGCTCCTAAGGCTTTTTGAACCTTGCAAGCCATCGACGGAAAATTACTGTCCGGGCTAATGGTCGCCACCAAAATCAAATCAATCTTCTCAACCGGTATCTTGGAATCTTTAAGCGCTTCCCGGGCCGCCTTCACCGCCAGGTCGCTAGTCTTCTCCTGAGGAGCGGCAATGCGGCGCTCCACAATACCGGTGCGGGTGCGTATCCACTCATCGGATGTTTCCACCATTTTCTCTAAATCGAAATTGGTAAGTTTTCTTTCGGGTAAATATTTGCCTAAACCGATAATGCCGACCTTAATCATATTATCTAACAGCCTCTTCTTTGATCTTCGCTAAAATATTATGCTCGATTTCCTGCTTGGCCACACGGATGGCATTCCTAATGGCTTTAGGGGAAGAACGGCCGTGGCTGATCAATACCAAACCATCCACCCCGAGCAAAGGCGCCCCGCCATATTCAGAATAATCAATCGACTTCTTAGCCTCGCTTAAACTTGACTTCAATAAGAAAGCACCCAAAATGGCTATAGGATTTTTTTTAATCTCACGTTTCATTAATATGCCGACACTTTCCATCAACCCTTCAGAAACCTTTAACGCCACATTACCCACATAACCGTCACAAACAATGCAGTCCGCCTTGCCGGTATAAATTTCATTGGCTTCCACATTACCGATAAAATTAGGCTCTTTTTCCTCGAGCAATTTATAAGCTTCCTTCTCTAAGCCAGTACCCTTACATTCTTCAGAACCGATATTTAATAACCCGACCTTAGGGCTTTCTTTCCCTAAAACAATACGCGCATAAACCTTGGACATTTTGGCATATTGCAATAAATGCTCAGGCTTGGCCGCTGTATTAGCGCCCATATCAATCATAAACGAGAATTTTTCTAAGGTAGGGATAACACAACCGATACCCGGACGGTCAACACCAGGTATCATGCCCAGGCTGACAGTGGCCGCAGCCACCACAGCCCCGGTATTACCGGCACTGACAAAAGCACCGTAACCAGGTTTTTTCAAAAGACCGATACCGATCGTAATGGAGGAATTGCGCTTCTGACGGATGGACGCCGTGGCCGGATCATCCATGGCCACCACTTCCGGGGCATGGACGATTTCAATCAAATCTTTCGGGTATTGATGCTTCTTTAATTCAGCCTCAATACGCTCCTGAATACCGACCAGAACCACAGGCACGTTATATTCTTTGACCGCATCAACTACCCCGGCAACAATATTGGCCGGAGCATAATCACCACCCATAGCATCGATGACGATTTTCATGAGGCATCCTTAATATTGGTAGCTCTTAAATGATAAAAGCAGCAGCTCTTACTTGGATTTAGAAACGTCGACGATCTGGGTACCTTTATAGAAACCGCAGAAAGGACAGACGCGATGAGAAAGCACCGGCTTGCTGCATGAAGGACAAGCACGCAAAGAAGCGACAGTGACTTTCCAATGGGTACGACGCGTACGGCCGCGTGTTTTGGAATGTTGACGTTTTGGTAAAGGCATGGTAACTCTCCTG
>CAZBJT010000321.1:0-2246 GCA_964492215.1 uncultured Planctomycetales bacterium
TCTGCTTCTTTCTCATCATACCTAAACCGTAGTTAAGCATGTCTGTCAGCATGAGAATTTCAATGTCCAAGGTTCTATGCCGCACTCCCGGTTTTTCCAAAAAAGAAACCCAAGACCCGTGTTTATGGAAAAAACCGGTCAGGATGGCACCCCCCAGATCAGGATCAAGGTAATAAATAGCGCGCAAAATGGAGGCATTATTGCTCTTACGTTCAGTCATAAAAATTTCACCGGTATACTGGAAATCTTTATTGAACATGAGGTCGAGGGTTTCTTTGGCCTCTTGGATTTCTACAGGTGTCGGCACAGGCCATTCCGGCCTCCAATGAGAAGGCATTGAAACAGCCGCCGGTTGATTGCCCTCCGGCGGCATGGCACGATCGACATTAATCTTGACCTGGGCCGTCATAGCTTTAGAAGAAAAATCGTCTTCCTGGGCCGCTTCCCTGGCTTCTGAAGCCGACGCCCATGTCATCGGCACACGGCCCATTTGGGCACCACCGGCAAAATACTTATGCGGAATAAATTCACCCGAAGATGGATCAGGCTCTTCTTTGATGTAATTATAAACACCTTTTTTGTAGGCAGCCAAATAACGCTCATAGATATCAGTAACATTTGTTTTATCTAATTTGATGCCATTCACTTTCTTTTGATCCATGTATTTTTGTCCCAACAAACTGGACTTTAAACGCTTCTTAAACCATGTCGCTAAAATAAGTGAATCATAGACTTGGCGCAGCATAGCAAAATTTTTGCCCTCATTGATCTCTTTCTCGAGGGCGGGGATGATAAGTTCTTTAATGACTTGCTTGCCCACATCCTGTGTTTGAACATTAACCGGTGCATGGCTTGAGGCTAAATAATCACCTTCCAGCATAACCTTCAAATGGGCTTTAACGATAAAAGCAGTATGGCCATGTTCGTACACTTTAGCTACATCCGGGACGATCCATACTTTGTTGAATGTATTGACCGGGATCGTAGTAATGCCATATTGGGCCTTTGCTTGCGTATAAATCTTGTCCCAAAAATTCTTACCAAATTGATCTTCCGGGTACATGAGCGAAGACGTGACCTGTTTTAATAAATAATCCTGCGCCAATAAGTCGCGGCCCATGCCTGTTTGGCCAAAGGCTTCAGGAACAATACGGTCTTTCTCATAGGGTGATAAATTGACCCAAAGGTCTTGCCCCGGCATGGTCAAGGAGGCCAAAAAATATTTGACTAAGCGGGTAACTTCCGGTGAGAGGTCAGTTGCTGCCTTGTCCCCTTTTGCTAAAATAAAATCAAACAAAAAGGGATTTTCAGGATGGACAGTCATGCCCCGCAATACCACTGGATGGAATGCCGGGCTTAAAGCCACACGAACCCCCGGTGCGGGTAAATCCAGCATATCCCCACGGGCAGGCAAAGGGCCAATAATGCTGGTATATATAAAAATGGATATTATAAGGAATAAGAATGGGGTTCTCATATGCTTTAAATATGGCATATGAAAACCCCTAAAACAAGACGGTAAGGCCGCTTTTGGGAAAGCGGTTTCTAGTTGATTTTGACCTTGCCCCGGCCTTCGCAATAGGGGCAGGCATGGAACTCTAAGGATTCGATGGTTTTGCCGGTGCGCGCACGGGTCATTTCAACCAGGCCTAATTGTGAGATGCGATTGACTTCAGTCTTGGCATGGTCTTTGGATAAAGCTTCACGTAAGGCCTGCAGGACTTTGCGTTTATGGTCCTCGCGGTTCATGTCGATGAAATCAATCACAATGATACCGCCTAAATCTCTTAAGCGCAGCTGGCGGGCGATCTCGGGGGCTGCTTCCATGTTGACCGCAAAGGCCGCATCTTCCGGGGTACCGCGGGTTTTGAAACGGCCGCTGTTGACGTCAACTACGATCAGGCCTTCGGTCGGCTCAATCACCACATAGGCACCGGATTTTAAATACACCTTGGTGTTATAAATTTTTTCCAACTCGCTGGCGATATTCTTGGCTTCAAATAAAGGCTGCGGTCCGGCGTGATAATGGATCTTATCGACCATTTCTTTGCCGATCAATGTCTGGGCAAATTTGCGCATCTTGAAGCATTCTTCCTCGGAATCAATCACCAGGCGCTCGACATTGAGATCGGAAGAGCACACGTTGAACTCCAGTCACATCCAGAGATCGCGTATGCCGTCTTCGGCTTGTAAAGGGGGGGGGGGGGGGGGGGGGGGGGGGGGGGGGGGGGGGGGGGGGGGGGGGG
>CAZBJT010000322.1:0-2221 GCA_964492215.1 uncultured Planctomycetales bacterium
CCAATCGAGTTGCCGAGGCACCGAATGAGGATAAGACCTTTGCCGGCTCTTCCATAGCTTTCACACGAGAAGAGCAAAATCGATCCTGAGCGAAAAGACATTAAATGGGTTCATGAGCATTAGCTATCTAGGAGAGGGGGAGTGCTTAATAGCCGAGGTTGGGGCCGAGCCAGCGTTCGATTTCGTTGATGGGCATGCCTTTGCGGGTGGCGTAGTCGAGGGTTTGGTCTTTGTTGATTTTGCCTAAGGAAAAGTATTTGGATTCCGGGTGGGCAAAATAGAGGCCGCTCACTGCAGCCGTGGGGAACATGGCAAACGTTTCAGTCAGGGTGATGCCGGTATTTTTGGTGGCATCAATGAGCCGAAAAAGAGGGCCTTTTTCCGTGTGGTCCGGACAAGCCGGGTAACCGGGGGCTGGGCGTATGCCGCGGTATTCGATGTGGATGATCTGTTCTTCAGTCAAATTCTCATCCGGTGAATAACCCCATAATTCCTTACGCGTCATTTCATGCAATAGTTCCGCAAAAGCTTCGGCCAGACGGTCAGCCACGGCCTTGGCCATGATGCTTTTATAATCATCGTGATCTGCTTCATAGGCCTTGACCATGTCATCCAGGCCTATGCCGGTCGTGACTGCAAAGGCACCGATATAATCTTTAACACCGCTATCTTTGGGGGCGATGTAATCGCTGTGGCATAAGAGCGGGTCGCCCGGCCGCACTTCCACTTGCTGGCGCAGGGAATGCAAGACGCCTAATACCTTGGTGCGTGTATCATCGGCATACACTTCAACATCGTCACCGATGGCATTAGCCGGAAAAAATCCTATCGATGCATTGGCCGTGAGGAGATTGTTGGCGATGATCTCATCTAGCATGGCATTGGCGTCGTTATAAACCTTGGTCGCTTCCACCCCGAATGTTTTGTCCTTGAGGATGTTGGGGAATTTACCTTTTAATTCCCAGGCGATAAAGAAGGGAGACCAGTCGATGTACTCGCGGATCTTATTGAGATCAAAATGCTTTAAAGCTTTAACACCTAAGAAAGACGGCTTGGTAATGGGGACAGTTTTCCAATCGCTGGCTAACTTACGGCTGCGTGCAGTTTCAATCGGCACAAATACTTTTTGTGACTGGCGGCTGTAATGTTCCTGGCGCAGGCGTTCATAGTCGGCATAGGTTTTGCCGATAAAGTCTTTCTTCAAATTACTGTCCATGAGGGCGCGGCAAACCCCGACGGCACGCGAGGCGTCTTTCACATAAGTCACCGCACCCGCCGGGTAAGCCGGGACGATCTTGACCGCGGTGTGATTAGGAGACGTGGTGGCACCCCCGATTAAAACCGGAAGTTTAAAGCCCTGGCGTTCCATTTCCTTGGCGATCTCGACCATTTCATCAAGGGAGGGCGTGATCAAACCGGATAAGCCGATCATGTCAGCTTTTTCTGCTTTGGCTGTTTCTAAGATTTTGGCCGTGGGCACCATGACCCCTAAGTCCACGATTTTAAATCCATTGCAAGCCAATACCACGCCGACGATGTTCTTACCGATATCATGCACATCACCCTTGACGGTGGCCATGACGATCTTGCCGGCACTTTTTTCTTCACCACTTTTATCTTTTTCCATGTATGGCAGCAAATAAGCTACGGCTTTTTTCATGACGCGCGCACTTTTAACCACCTGGGGGAGAAACATTTTACCGGCGCCAAATAAATCGCCCACAATGTTCATGCCATCCATGAGCGGCCCTTCAATCACATCCAGGGGGCGTGTGGTTTTAAGCCGCGCTTCTTCAACGTCCTGGTCGATAAAATCAACAATGCCTTTGACCAAGGCATAAGCCAGGCGTTTGTCCACCGGTTCATTGCGCCACTTTAAATCTTCTTCCAATTTTTTGCCTTGTGACTGATAGCTTTGCGCAAAAGTGACTAAGCGTTCGGTGGCCTCAGGGTTGCGATTAAAGAGCACATCTTCGACGAGCACCAAAAGATCTTTGGGGATTTGATCATACACCGCGATCATACCGGCATTCACAATACCCATGGTCATACCTTGTTTAATGGCATGATACAGGAAAGCGGCGTGCATGGCTTCGCGGATGGGGTCTTGGCCTCGGAAGGAGAAGGAGACGTTGGACACACCGCCGGAAATCAAACAGCCCGGGCATTTTTCCTTGATCAGGCGTGTGGCTTCAAAGAAGTCTTTGGCGTAATTATTATG
>CAZBJT010000323.1:0-2213 GCA_964492215.1 uncultured Planctomycetales bacterium
CTACCAATTATTTTTAGCCTGTCATTCCCGCGAAACCCCCTCATACCGGGGGTTCCCAAAGGTCGGCGGGAATCCATAACTATGCAAGTGAAGATATTAAATTTAGCGACTGTGATTCACCCGCCGGCGTGGGCTGAGATTGATCTCAAGGCCCTGGCGCATAATTTCGAGCAGTTAAAGAAATTAGCCGGCAAGAACATGTCTCATGCCGCCGGTATCATGCCTGTTATCAAGGCTGATGCTTATGGCCACGGCATGCTGCAGGTGGCCCAGACACTAGGGGAATGTGGGTGTAAGTATTTGGGGGTTTCCAATATTTCTGAGGCTGTGACTTTGCGTGCCGCCGGTTTTACCCAGAAAATCCTTTTGTTTGAATCCACTTTAGCGCGGGACGCCAAAGACATTATTGATTATGAATTGACCCCAACGGTATGTGCGATTGAAATGGCAGAAGCATTAGACCATTATGCCCATGAAATCGGTAAACAGGTCCCCGTGCATATCAAAGTGGATACCGGTATGGGCCGTTTGGGTGTCAATGAAGCCCAGGCGTTGGATTTTGTGAAGGCCTTGCGTGATCAATGCCCTAATTTGATCTTGGAGGGGGTTTACACGCATTTCCCTGTGGCTGATTCCGACCGTGATTTTACACTTTCACAGATGAGGCGTTTTCGCGACATTGTTTATGCCATGGAAAACCATTTCATTACGTTTTCCTATGTGCATGCGGGAAACAGCATGGGGTTGGGTGATTATAAAACCGATCTTTTTAATTTAGCCCGGCCCGGCATCATGGTTTACGGCATTTATCCTATGACGGATTTAAAGACCAAGATCAATTTAAAGCCGGTGATGCAGGTCAAAACCAAGATTATTTTTGTGCAGCCCATTGCCAAGGGGCAGGGCATCAGTTACGGCCATACCTTTAAAGCCAAAGAAGACATGACCGTCGCTGTTTTGCCCATCGGTTACAGCAATGGCTATTTGCGTTCACTGTCGAACAAGGCTTTTGTTTTGATCAGTGGTTTGCGCTGCCCGGTCATCGGCCGTGTTACCATGGATCAGGTGATCATTGACGTTACACCGGTGGGGCTCTCAGGCCGCACTCCCAAAATTGGTGATGAAGCCGTGATCCTGGGGGAACAAAAGGGTGAAAGTATCACCGCCGACGATGTGGCCCAATGGGCGGACACCATCAGCTATGAGATCATCTGCGCCCTAGGTTCCCGCCTGCCGCGTAAGTATTTCCCTCAGCCATAGATTAAGGTTGCAAAAGGGGGCATGTACCTAATTTGCTTCTGAATTAGGTACGTGTCCCCTAAGCTTTAGCTACACACCGTCGAAGATAGCGTTTTCCCATTTCAACTCGACACCTATTGCTAACAGATCATCTATAGTAAATACTTTATATATGTGTAAACCCCCTGCATTCCGGCATTTGACCGTAGGTGTTACTCTGGTCTGCTTTGTACTGACCATGGCCGGGCCTTTGCCAAAAGCTTATGCCGCGGCTTTTCCGGTTTTGCCGCCGCCAGGGGCACGTTTACCTTTAAGTTCAGCCTTTACCCCGGCGCAGTTGCGGGGTATCACCATTGACCCTAAGAACCCGTTTCATTTTGAATTTTTGATCCAGCGCGGCAATAAGCCATTGGCTGGCCGCCAGCAGCATGATGAATATCAAAAGTTGATCAAATATTTCCTGGCCACATTGACCACACCTGAAAAGAATTTGTGGGTCAATTTATCACCGTATGAAAAAGACCGCATCATTGAGGCAAATTTCGGCAAGACGGAAATGGGCCGTGATTTATTGGCCCAGGACTATATTCTTAAACAGATCACTGCCTCTTTGATTTACCCGGAAGAAGGTTTGGGCAAAGAATTCTGGGACAAGATTTATAAAACCGCCTATGAACAATTCGGCACCAGTGAAATTTCCGTCAATACCTTTAATAAAGTCTGGATCATTCCAGAAGAAGCCTCCATCTACGAACAAGGCAACAGCGCCTACATCGTCCACAGCCACTTAAAAGTAATGCTGGAAGAAGATTACCTAGCATTAAACCATAATGTCATTCCCGCGAAGGCGGGAATCCAAAAAAGAATTAATTCTGATATGGATCCCCGCCTTCGCGGGGATGACAAGAGTACACATTCAATGGCCTCTCAAATCATCCGTGACATCGTCCTTCCCGCCATCGAGAAAGAAGTCA
>CAZBJT010000324.1:0-2196 GCA_964492215.1 uncultured Planctomycetales bacterium
AGCCGCTTTGGCTTTGCCCCGCTTTGTTAGCACGATCGAGTATTCCCGTGCCACGGAATCGATGAATTATTTGGGAACGGTCAAGCGCATGATGGACATGTGCAGTATCCAAAATAGCGGTAAATTCGATGCGTGCACGTCTACGGCCAGCATTGGTATTGATAGTATAGCCAATTCGCCCAATGCTCATTTTGGAGCTCCTGTCTTTTCTGCCCCTGGAAGTTCCAGCGGTTCGCCATCGGTCACTGGTTATCGCGTGACCTTGACTAGAAACACTGTCGATGTAGGGGACGGAAAAAGCACGATTTATCTGGATTATGCGGGCGGTACGATTACCAGGGGAGGGACCACCGTTTTTGCATCTGTTAAGTAGGAATGTTGTTAATTGTCTTTATTCTTTAATTCTTTTAAGAAAGGGAAATATGAAAAAACGGTTGAAAGTCCAAGGCGGTTTTACATTAATAGAAATCATCATCGTTATTATCATTATCGGTTTCTTGGCAGCTTTGGCTTTGCCCAGGTTTTTAAATACAGTTGAATATTCCCGGGCCACTGAAGCGGTAAATTATTTGGGGTCAGTTAAACGGGCCATGGATGCTTGTAGTGTCCAAAATAACGGTTCATTTGCCAATTGTACAACCGTTCCAGGCATCGGCATTGATGACATTAGTAGTTCACCTGGTGCTCATTTCGGTTCGCCGACGTTTACAAATACCGGTGGTACCAGTGTGCCCAGTGCCACGGGTTACCGTGTGACATTGACAAGAAATGCAGTTGAAAGCGGTGACGGGGTCAGTACTGTTTATTTGGATTATAATAACGGTACCATCACTAGGGGTGGTACGAGTAAGTTCACAGCTGTTAAGTAATTATACTTATCATAGATTCAAAAAGAGGAGAGGTAGATATGCGTAAGAAAATGAGAAATTTAAAAGGGTTTACGCTCGTGGAAATTATCGTAGTCATCATCATCATTGGTTTTTTGGCTGCCTTGGCTTTGCCCAGGTTCGTCAGCACCATTGAGTATTCCCGTGCGACGGAAGCAATGAACTATTTGGGAACGGTCAAACGCATGATGGATATGTGCAGTATTCAAAACAATGGTTCTTTTGCTGCCTGTACAACTTCAGCAACCATAGGTATTGATGATATAAGCACATCACCTAATTCGCATTTCAAAGCACCTGTTTTTACTGGTACCGGTGGTAGTGGTACTCCTTCAGCTACAGGTTACCGGGTGACATTAACGAGAAATACTACTGCGGATCAAGGTGATGGTGTGAGTACTATTTGGCTGGATTATAACACTGGTGCAATCACCAGAGGCGGTACAACTGTTTTTGCATCTGTTAAGTAATACGCTGTAATTTTTCCTTTGAAAATTTTTTCCCTGATTTACCCCTCCCTTGTGGGAGGGGTAAGGGGAGAAGAAGAGAGGAAATTCAAAGTGGGTGCATTATGCGTTTGCGTATTGAAGCGGCATTTACCCTTGCAGAAGTCCTTGTCGTTATTGTGGTCCTAGGGGCTGTAGCAGCTTTTGCCACCCCTATGTTTGTTGCACAAATAGAAAGAAACAAGGCGTCCGAAGGGGCACAATTATTAATGGCCCTGATGGGTGCACAAAAGCGTTATGCCCTGGATAATAATGGGGTTTATTCAAGTACTTACGCTGCTTTAGACCTCACGATCAACTCTCCTAATTTTGTTAATCCGCCAACTGTCAGTAATGCTAATCCCGTCGCTTCCATCACGCGCAATGGCGGGACATATACATTATCAATCACGGATACCGGGACGATCACCTGTGCGGTTGCCGGCAGTGCAGCATGCCAAACAGCAGGCTATTAGCACTCTGTCATTCCCGCGAAAGCGGGAATCCAGACCAAGCATCATTAAAGACGGGAAGTGGGTTATGGATATGCGTAAAGGGTTTACATTAGCGGAAATCTTGGTCGTTATCATCATTCTCGGGGTGATAGCTGCTTTTGCCGTACCGAATTACGGTAAGTCCATTGACCGGGCCCATGAAAAAGATGCGACGGTCAATTTAATGGCCATTTATGCGGCGCAAAAAGTTTATTATAATTTGAATAATGCCACCTATGCCACGGGTGCGGATGTCACGACGATCAATACCAATTTGGATTTAGGCATACTTGCCAATGGCATGACCTATGCCTGTCCAGTGCCTGTAGC
>CAZBJT010000325.1:0-2195 GCA_964492215.1 uncultured Planctomycetales bacterium
GGTTTTCTTTCACAAGCCCTCCTTAAATAAGGCCGCGTTTATAAAAAATATGTTTCTATCGGTGTTGCTGAATTGTCCGTATCAACATCGCTCGAAGCTGCCGTTGAATCCAGCAAGGAAGCTAAATACACCCCTTGCTCTTTTTCCTTAGCCTGCTTGATTTGTTGTTGCTGAAATACACTGGAGCCGACTACGGCAAACACCAAAAGGCCCATAACGGCAGGGGCAAACCGCGGCAATGAAAAAGCCGGGAACCATTCGCTGATCCTGTCCCAAACAGGACGCTCGAGTGGCGTTTCTACCTCTATTTGCTCTTTGATCGCAGCCCAAAGATGCGCGGGCACAGGCTCAGGGGTGGTTTTCTCAAAAGGAGTGACCAGATCAGCTTTAACTTGATCGGCAAAGGCGCGGCAATCGGGGCAAGCCAGCAAATGGCTTTCCAAATTCACCTTGATGGCAGGATTGATCTCGCCGTCGATATAATCGGTCAGGATAATGTCTTTAAATTTTTTACACTTGTCCATAGCCCACCTTCTTTTTTAAGGCCAACAAGTTCTCCCTGGCCCTCTTTAACCGTGACCGCACGGTATTGATATTGATCTTCAAGGCCCCGGCGATCTCTTCGTAACTTAGGCCTTCGATATTGCGTAAGACCACACAGGCCCTCTGGTCCGGATTTAATGCGTTCAAAAGATCGTCGATGACTTTACGTTGATCTTCCTGGTCCATATGTTGCTCAACCGCACCAGCCACCGCTTGCGGGGTTATTTGCTCATCATACTCAACTGTTTTATTCAGCGGTTTAGACATTTTTTTGGCAAAGTTAAGGGCACAATTGGCCGTGATCCTGTACACCCATGTCTTAAAAGACGATTCGAAACGAAAACTCTTAAGCTTATGATGAATGATCAGAAAGACTTCCTGTGTGACCTCCTCGGCATCCTCTTTATTATTGACGATACGCAAAGCCACATTATAGACAAAACTGGCGGAGGCTTTGTAAACAGCCTCAAACGAAGCTAAATCGCCTGCAGCCGCACTGATTAAGATATCGTCGTTTATACCCTGCATTTATTTTTTTCCTTAAGCCTAACATAATCAAAATATCACCCCGCGTCAATGGCACGTAAGTCTTATTTGACATACATGGCCTTTAACTGTTCGACTTTAGGAAATTCCGCATAAAACTCACCCTGCGGTCCGGCAAAACCATTCCCAGACCGCTTGATCGTGACCGCTGTATAGCCGCCTTGAGAATTAGGTATGTTCACGGTAAATGTATCATTGGGTGATGGCGCTGCCGGCACGGACACTGGTACTTGTACGGGCGCTGGTACTGGTACCGGGGCAGGCTGGGCTACAACCACCGGTTGAGGTTGCTGGACAATAATAGTCCGGGTCACCACAGGCGGCGGCACAACCACATAGCCTTGCTGGGTGTATTGGTAATAAATACCATCCGCCGTAAAATACGTATTTCCATTAATGACGACCGGTTGATAGCTATCCGGAAGCTCCTGGACGACGGCCCCTGATGGAGGTGCAATAACGATATATTCCCGCGCAGTTCTGCGGTAAAATACCCCTTCGCAATAATAATACCTGGAACCACCGATGGCCAATGTAATAAGGCCGCCCGGCAGACCAACCACCACCCGGCCATAAGTTGGGTAGGGATGATAGACATGACGCACACGATCTTCATGATTCCACCTGGAATCCCTGCCGCCCCACCAAGCATAAGCCTGGGCCGGCTGGGTGAATAAAGCAGCTATAAGTACAGCAATACCAGATACTTTGATCAAATTCCCTTTGTTTAACATACGCCCCTCCTATTTATTGCCTGCTACTGATTTCTGCCTTCACTCATTTAGACAAAGCCAAATACCAAAAAGTTCCCATATTCTTAAAGGCTTCCATCCCCATCATTTTGAGTGCGGCGTTCGGCTTCCATGTGTTCCACACCGACACGCCAAAGTTTGCCTAAGAAAGGCCCGAATAAAAAACCGATGGCGGTCACGACCACCCCAACAGATATGAAGGACATCATTGAAGCAAAGATTTTTCCTAAACCGGTGATAGGCGTCATGGTGGGGCCTTGGGCGGTGGCGATCATGCTCATGAAATAAAAAGCATCCAACCACGGGATCCTTTCTATAAAATGCATGCCGGCTGTACCAATAATCATGACCAAG
>CAZBJT010000326.1:0-2189 GCA_964492215.1 uncultured Planctomycetales bacterium
TCCCTTTGAAAAAAGAAGATAACCCCATTTGGGCGGACAAGAAATACCGTTTAAGCATAGGCACGGTATCGACGGAAGATTATGCGGTATTGTTGGAGGCCTTGGACACCGTCGGGCGCATGACGCAATTTACCCAGGCGGCGGTCACAGCCATGATGGGCCAGGAAGTCAAGGTGGGCTTGCGTTTATCGGCACCACAGGATGTGCCGCAAAAGCCTGAAGACATGCGCGTCGATGCTTTATTGTCCCATTTACCGTCGGGCGAAGTTTCCCTGCATTTAGAGCCGCATTTGACTTTATTGGCCAATGAGCTTAAAGAAGGGCGTAAATTGCCCATGGTCTTGGCCTTGAAGGCGCAGACCGATTTGCCTTTAAAGGAAAATGCCGTGATCGTCATCGGCGGGATCATCAAGGAAGAAGAGATAACCCGTACGCATAAATTTCCTTTACTGGGTGACTTGCCTTTGGTGGGTTTGGTTTTTCGTAACCAGGGACGGTTGATGCAAAAGACAGAGACCATTATTTTTTTGATCCCGCGCTTGGGTGCGGTGCAAATGCCGGAGGACAGGACCGGCGTAGTGACCAATGCGATCCATTAAAAACATTCTCCTTATATTGCCTTTGATCCTTTTAATGCAGGGCTGCCATCCCAGTCCTCCGCATATCCCTCTCCCACCGCCGGGTGTTCCCCTGCAGGAAGTGTGCAGCCATTACAATGTGCAATGGCAATGGGACGGTGTGACCCAGGTGGTGATGCTCGACTATAAAGGCAATAAAGCCAAGGCCTTAGTCGGCAGCAATGTCATTTTATTAGGTAAGGAAAAAGTATTGTTAAGCGCGCCTTTGCGCCGTGAACAAAGCACCATTTATGTGCCGGAAGATTTTGAATCCAAGGTGCTTGCTCCTTTTGGTGTCATCATCGGCAAGCTCACCGCTGGTGATTTAACTGTGTCGCGGGTGCGCACGATTGTGATTGATGCGGGCCACGGCGGCAAGGACCCGGGTGCGAAAGGGATCAGCGGTGTCCTGGAAAAAGAAGTGGTGCTCGATATTGCCCGGCGTATCAAAGGTCTGTTGCAGGATGCGGGGTTGACGGTTATTATGACGCGTGACAGCGATGAGTTTATTTCTTTGCCCCGGCGCACCGAGATCGCCACCGGTTCATCGGCGGATCTTTTTGTCAGCATTCATGCCAATTCCAATCCTTCGCGGAAAATGCAGGGGATTGAAGTTTATTATGTGAAGACCGACGGTAAAAGGGATTTGGATGAGGACCAACGGGCTAAGAATGAAAGGTCATTTGCGCGTAAGTTAAGCGCGGCAGATGCTACGGCCCCCGTCGAGAATATCCTTTCGGACATGATGTATAATTTGAAAGTGGCTGAGTCCAAGAAGGTTGCTGCCTTGATCGTTGAGCAAGTGTCCGAAGCGCTGGAAATACCTAATCGCGGGGCCCGTTCATGCCGTTTCTTTGTGGTGCGTAACACATTAATACCGGCGGTGTTGATTGAGACCGGTTTTTTAACCAATCGTCAGGAAGAACACAAATTAAACTCTCCCAGTTATCGCCAGAAATTAGCCGAAGCTGTTGCCCGCGGTATTATTGATTATGCCACCAATTAAATTTTCCAGTAATGATCCTATCGGGGTCTTTGATTCCGGTTTGGGCGGTTTGACCGTGGTGAAAGAATTGATCCACCACCTGCCCAATGAAAAAGTGGTATACTTTGGCGATACGGCCCGGGTGCCCTATGGGACTAAATCAGCGGAGACCATCATCCGTTATTCCCGCGAGATCACCCGGGTGCTGTTGAAACATAAGGTCAAGATGGTGGTGGTGGCGTGTAATACAGCGTCGTCATTGGCATTGGAAGCCTTGCAGCAGGAATTCAAGGTGCCTATTTTAGGTGTGATTGAGCCGGGGGCACGCAAGGCGGTGCAGACCACCCGTAATAAACGGGTGGGGATCATTGCCACTTCATCGACGGTGAAAAGTAACCGGTACACCGAGGCGATCAAGGCCCTGGAACCGGCCATTGAAGCATACAGCCAATCTTGCCCTTTGTTTGTGCCGTTGGTGGAAGAAGGCTGGCATGAGCATAAGGTGACTTTTGATGTAGCGCAGGAATATTTGACCCAGATGAAAAAATACAAGATCGATACATTGATCTTAGGCTGTACACATTATC
>CAZBJT010000327.1:0-2184 GCA_964492215.1 uncultured Planctomycetales bacterium
TATCATGGTCGGTGAGGTGCGCGACTTGGAAACCGCGCAGATCTGTGTCCGCGCCGGGCTGACCGGGCATTTGGTGTTAAGCACCCTGCACACCAATGACGCCACATCAGCCATTAACCGCCTTATTGATATCGGTGTCCCACAATATTTATTAACACCGTCGCTGATTTTGATTGTGGCCCAACGCCTGGCGCGCCGTTTATGCGCCAAATGCAAAGAGCCTTATGAAAATCAGGGGCAAATGATCGGTGATTATAAAATAAAAACAGAATTGCTTTACCGGGCCAAGGGCTGCGATGAGTGCAATCACACCGGTTATAAGGGCCGGGTGGTACTGGCGGAAGTTATGCCCATGTCCGATGAGATCAGGCGTTTGATCTCCAGCAATACCGGTTATAATGATATCAAGGATACGGCGCGCAAAAACGGCATGGAGACATTATTGGAAGCGGGTTTAAAGAAAGTTGAAGAAGGTATCACCAGCCTCGATGAGGTTTTGGGTGTCACCATGGGGGTTTAGATAAAGTCATATGCCTATTTTTTCTTATACGGTTAAAGATAATTCCGGCAGGACCACTAAGGCCATTGCCGAAGCGATGGATGAAAAAGCCTTGGTGGAAAAGCTTCAAAGCGACGGCTATTTTATCCTGAACATACAACCTGCCATCAACCAGGCCCAATCAGCAGCAGCTGTTAAGAAAATGTTTATTGCCGGCAGGGGGCATAGTCGCATTTTGCTGCAGGACATGCTGGTCTTTTCGCGCCAGTTAGCGACGATGTTGGAAGCAGGTGTTTCTTTATTGCACAGCATCGATGTTATCAATGCCCAGGTGGAAAGCAAGCAGCTGCACGCTGTGTTGACGGAGATCAGGAATGATGTGGAGCAGGGCAAGTCTTTTAGCAGCAGCTTGACTAAGCATCCCAAGGTCTTTAACCAGTTTTGGGTGAGTTTAGTCGAAGTCGGGGAAGCTTCCGGTACCATGCCCAAGGTATTGAATAAACTGGCCTATTATATCGAGCAGCAGGCGGCATTCAGTTCATCGATCATCTCCGCCGTGGTTTATCCGGCGATCTTGTTCGTGGTGGCCATGGGGGCCGTGGCTTTCTTTGCCCTGTTCGTGGGCCCCCGTTTCGAAGGTATTTTTAAGGAAATGCATACACAATTGCCATTCATCACCATCGTGGTCTTGGGTCTTTTTAAATTTGTCAGGATCAATTGGCTTTGGGTGTTGGGGGGTTCTGTGGTTGCTGTCTTCCTGTTTAGGCAATTCATTAAGACCGCTCCCGGGCGATTGTTATGCGAGAAATTCTTTTTTAATTTTCCCATCTTAGGGCCGATTTATAAATTGATCATCATCGAGCGTTTTGCCTCCCAAATGGCAACCTTGGTTGAAAGCGGCGTGCCTATTTTATATGCGCTCGAGATCTGCGAAAAATTAGTGGATAATCAAACCTGCGCGGTGGTGGTGGCCCAGATACGTGAGGGTGTGCGTGACGGCCGGCCATTGTCCGAACCTTTGATGGAAACATCTTTCTTCACACCCATGACCTGCCAAATGGTCAAGGTGGGTGAGGAAACCGGTGAATTAGGTAAAATGTTCGCCCATATTTCCGCATATTATTTAAGCAACGTGGAAGCTTTTATGAAGCGTTTTGGTACGCTGATCGAGCCGTTCATGCTGCTGTTCATGGGGCTGGTGGTCGGGACCATTGTTATTTCAATGTTCCTGCCTTTAATCAATTTGTCATCAGGGGGAGGCATGTAAGATATTGCAATAAAGCCCCTTTGCGTCGATTTGACAAGGGGGCGAATACATGGTATACCTTAAGCAGAAAGTTATTTTTATTGTTGTTGTCGTCCATTGTAAAAGGTAAACTATCCGTAAGGATAGGGCACAAAGCTAGAGGGCCCTTGAAAGGGCAGCCAGTTACCGATGGTTGATCAAGGAGCCTCTCTGCTTAATGTGTTTAAGTGGGGTGGCTTTATTTTTTTGTTAAGCAGGGGGATTGATATGGAAAAAAGAATGAAAAAGTCTCAAGGTTTTACACTCGTGGAAATTATCGTCGTCATTATTATTATCGGTTTTTTAGCCGCTTTGGCTTTGCCCCGCTTTGTTAGCACGATCGAGTATTCCCGTGCCACAGAAGCGATGAACTATTTGGGAACAGTCAAGCGCATGATGG
>CAZBJT010000328.1:0-2160 GCA_964492215.1 uncultured Planctomycetales bacterium
GGACTTTTCTGATCGCCGGCGCGGGTTTTAGTGCCAAGCCCACCGGTGTAAGTGCATATTTCATAAGTTTTAAACAAACGGTATAGCACACCCGATTTTATCCAAACTTCAAGAACGCTCTCATCTTTAAATAACCGGATATAAATAGGCGAATTTAAATTAAACCGCTTGCTTTTCAATTCCGTTTGCAGCCTGGGCCATACCGCGGCCCTCACAGTTTTTGCCCGGTCACTGTCGGGCAGTTCGGTTTTGTGGTTGATGAAGAGCGCTGCTATCAGCAAACCAAAGATGAGTTTAGCCATGGTTAAATTTCCGTAGTTGATTATGAGTACTTTAAGTAATAACTAAAAACTTAGTTAATACAATAGCGGAACGTTAATTTCAGGGATAAATTGTATGATAGTTAATTACATTGAAAAAGGATGGGATTATTACGCAGCGGGCGCACGGCTTGCTGGTGGCCCGGGCGGCCATGCAATAGCCAAAGAAAGAGCGGCCGGAGAGGTGGCCGGAAACGCTTTTGGCGATCGCCGACCATGACGATGCCCAAACAGAGTTAGAAGAAGATTACCTGTTAACCCCGCAAAAATTTATGCACCAACGTTTTAGCCGTATTGCAATTCACCCCAGGCAGTGATAACCAAACTTCGTTGACCCCCATAATTACGGTGCTCGCACAAATAAATCCCCTGCCATGTACCAAATGCCAGCCTGCCATTGCGGATGGGGATCATAACAGCGCTACCCAGCATAGCTGCTTTTAGGTGTGCAGGCATATCATCGGATCCCTCGTCATCATGCTGGTAATCCGGATCATTTTCGCGAACAGCTTTGTTGAAATACATTTCAAAATCCTGTCTGACGGTAGGGTCGGCGTTTTCATTTATCGTTAATGAAGCCGAAGTGTGCTGAATAAATACCTGGCAGATGCCGGTTTTTATCTCACTGATCTGCGGAAGCGCCTGAATGATTTCAGAAGTGATAAGATGGAAACCTCTTTTCCGCTCTTTTAAATGCAGCGTTTGCTGGTAAATCTTCATCTCTTCTAAAAATTAAAATCGACCTGATAGGCCTCAAAATTTAAGCCAGTATCTTATTTATTTTATTTAGTTCATCATCGCTGAACGTTATGTTATCCAGACAGCGAAGAGAATCAGTTACCTGGTCCGGCTTGCTGACACCTATTAAAACAGATGTAATCCGGCTATCTTTTAAAATCCACGAAAGTGCCATTTGTGCAAGATCCTGTCCGCGCGTGATGGCTAAGTCATTTAACTGACCTATTTTCGCAATTTTATCATTCGTTACCTGCCCTTCGTCGATGGCGCCATTGCCGCGATGGCTGGCAGCACGTGAGCCGGCCGGAATACCCTTCAAATATTTATTTGTTAAAAGCCCCTGTGCTAATGGCGAAAAAGGAATACAACCGACACCTTCTTTTCCCAATAAATCAAGTAATCCGTCTTCCACCCAACGGTCAAACATCGAATATTTTGGCTGATGAATAAGGCAGGGGGTGCCGAGTTTTTTTAGGATTGCGACTGCCTTTGCCGCTTCCTCCGGATGATAGCTGGATATCCCAACATATAATGCTTTTCCTTGCCGGACCATTAAATCGAGCGTCGCCATTGTTTCTTCCAAAGGGGTTTCAGGATCGGGCCGGTGATGATAAAAAATATCAACGTAATCCAATCCCATTCTTTTCAAACTTTGATCAAGGCTTGCCACCAAATATTTTTTTGAGCCCCAGTCGCCGTAGGGGCCTTCCCACATACCCCATCCCGCTTTGGAAGAAATTATCAACTCGTCGCGATAGGGTTTAAAATTATCTTTAAAAATCCTTCCGAAATTTTCTTCAGCAGAGCCGGGAGGCGGCCCGTAATTGTTTGCCAGGTCGAAATGGGTAATACCGCTATCAAAAGCCAGCTTTAATATATTGCGGGCATTTTCAAGAATATCGATATGCCCGAAATTGTGCCAAAGGCCCAGTGATACGGCTGGCAGCAATAGACCGATATTGCCGCAGCGGCGGTATTGCATATTTTGGTAACGTTGTTTATTTGCTGAGTAAGTCATGGTAAAATATTAAGTTCTTTATTAAATTAAGAGTTCAGTTACAAGCTATATTAGCTGTTAATTCTATTGGGCCATTTCTATAGC
>CAZBJT010000329.1:0-2148 GCA_964492215.1 uncultured Planctomycetales bacterium
TCCAAGGCAATGGGCAAGGCTGAACAGTTCCAGGGCGACGAGGCCGACTGGGCATAGTCTTTAAAAACCACCTTACCAACATTTAAAACAAAATCATCAATATTGAATTTTGGCGGAGGTCCGTTACCGTGAGGTTGAAGCGGTTTTAAGGCATTTAAATTGACCTTATTCCCTGCCTGACGCACCACGGTCATTTCCCTTAAAGAAAAGCGTAATTCTTTAAAAGATATTTGCCCTTTTAACATGTCCATGGGGTTGTAATGAATGTAAACCTCTTCTACATCAGCCATGACCGGGTCTGGACATCCGGCGGGATTATATAATTTCAAGTCTTTAATGGTCACGATGGGCTTTAAGAATTGAACATCGAATTTACCGATATCAAGCCTTATCCCCGTTGCCATGCGCATTCCCTGCTCGATCCCAATGCGCAAAATGAGATTGCGCATCACCAGTAAAAGCACTAGAAGCAAAACGAAACCAATCAGGATATTACGTAAGATTTTCAAATCATCACCTCAACACACCTATTGATAAAACCAACAGCGTTTATTATAAAGAAATATAATAAATTGTGAAGGCAGCATTTCTCCTTTTTCCTAACCTCTCTCCACTACTTCTCATGAAGCTTTTCTACAATCTTGGCACTCCCTGATGGCATGGGGTAGGTGCGCATTTCTTTTAAAGAAACCCATTGATGGGTGGCATCAGTTTTAGGCACCTGGAGACTTTGACAGGCAAAAACAGCTAATTTGATACGGAATTGAGTGTAAAAATGAGTAACATCAAACAAATGCTTGGCTAAGCTTACCTCAATATCGATCTCTTCTTTAAGCTCACGCTTGATGGCTTGAAGCTTGCTCTCCCCTTTTTCTACCTTCCCGCCGGGGAATTCCCATAAATCAGCCAACAATCCTTTGGACGGGCGTTTTTGAATAAAATACTTCTCACCCTTCTTGATAATACCGATGACCGCTTCGATATCTTTAATCTCTTTTTTCTTAGGGGTAGGGATAATTTCCTGTTTGCCCTGTGCATAGGCCGTACAGTATTTGCTGACAGGACATAAAATACATAGAGGCTCTTTGCTGCGGCAAACCAAAGCGCCTAATTCCATCAGGGCCTGATTAAAATCTCCCACACGCTTCTGAGGCAACACTTCCTTTAATAAAGCTTCCACTTCTTTGTCCTGCTTATTGTCCGCTACCCCTTCAATCGCTAAAAGCCGCATCACCACCCGCCGTACATTGGCATCAATGATGGTCAGGGGCATATCATAAGCAATACTTAACACAGAACCGGTGGAATAAGGACCAAACCCAGGCAAGGCACGTACAAGCAAGGCATCCTGGGGCAACACCCCTTTATAGTCTTTACTGACAATTTGAGCGGCTTTATGCAAATTTTTAGCACGATTATAATAGCCTAAGCCCTGCCAGGCTTTGAGCACGTCATGAATATCGGTTTTAGCTAAGACATGAACAGTCGGGAAAGCTTTTAGCCAACGCTCATAATAAGGAATGACGGTCGCAACGGTGGTTTGCTGCAGCATCATCTCAGAAACCCAGATCGCATACGGGTCCCTACTTTGACGCCAGGGCAAATCACGCTTGTGTTCGTTATACCAACGCAGGAGATCGGAAGCAAAATTCTTCATTTGATGGGGGTATTGATCAAATCAACGAATAGATCGGCGATTTGAGGATGCTGGCCAACGGGGCCGGTGATATTAAATTGAATGGCCGGGTATTTCTTTTGGGCTTCCTGAACAATGGCCGGAATATCATTATTTACGTGCCGCCCGGAATTTAAAAAATTCAATAAAATGGTGATTTGCAAAGCCCCTTTGGCTGCGCACTGGTCAATACCCTCAGGGATACTCGGTGACTCAATCTCAAGGAAGGCAAAACCAAAGATAACATCTTTAATGCGGCCACCCAATACATCAATTAAAGCAGCGATTTCTTCTTTTGTTTTAGGCGAGCGACTGCCGTGACTGACAAGCAAAATGGCACGCATTAAGGGGCCTCGAATGTCTTGAGCGGATGAGCAGACAATGTTAAAAAAGCAATTTGGCCGAAACTAAAAGGCGTGCTGACATGGCAGCCGTCGATATAAACAATACCTTCACGCATCAATGAGGTGATA
>CAZBJT010000330.1:0-2129 GCA_964492215.1 uncultured Planctomycetales bacterium
ATCAAAGAATCTGCGCAAAGGCTTATGCCTCGGGCTTCTTCTTTTGGGGATGCTCATCATTCTTATTCCCGGTTTTATGATCAAGGTCAAGCTGCACCCATCCATCTGGGCCAATGCCAAGGGCCATTGGTATTTATTATTTTTTGATAGGGAGAATGTGATGGAGGGGGCGGGAGGATGGCACATTTCTTCTATGGCCCATTTGATCGGTACTAATTTCAAGATTTTTGGGCAGCGTATGCTAGGCGGAGTGCAATGGCTCGAGCCTGGCCTCCAGGACAGGGCCCATGCGCCTTTATGGAATCCCTGGCTGGTTATTCCGTTAGCGGTGGGGATGTGGCAGGCGTTTAAGTCAAAACATCCGGGATCAAGGCTGCTTTTATTGTCGGGACTTGTTATTTATTTGGTGCCGTGTTTGTTGATTATACCGACGGGAGAAGCGCGGCGGTTTTTGCTTTATATTATTCCTTCCTATTGTTTTATCGGTTTAGGCATGGCCCATATCTTAAGCGGGCTTTCGCATATCAAGGTTAATGCCTTAAAATGGCTGACCATCATTATTTTAATCGGCCTCATGTCCGTAGTGTTGGTATCCGAGAGGCGGTTTATGACACAGCATATCCTCGCCTCCAAAAGGGATTTAGGCCTGTTGGCATTTGCCCGCGACCTCAAAGACGCGGGGGCCCGCGGTGACCTTTATTATCTCGAGAAAAGCTCTATGCGCCGGTATGTTTATAATATGGATGCCATGACAGCCCTGCCATTTGGAAAGCAGTCGGTGTATCAATTTGCTTATGAAAGTGATATCATGCGCATGGCTTTGCTGGATCACGGGCAAAGCCCTTTGACTGTCCAGGGTAAAAGGATAGAGGGGAAATTTAAGCATTTGACCCAAGCCTTTTATGCAGTCAAGAGCCCGATTATTTCCCAAGCAGAATTTGATGACTGGTGCGCGCGCAATGGTTTAAAGGCCGATGTTCTATTGAGCTATCCCGTGACGAATGCGTCATCGGATAATGAAACCACTGACCCTAATTTTAACGTATCTCAACTTGAGCCTTTTAAATTGTATGTTGTTCATCCGTTGCTTTAAACAGGTGGGTGTATGGTCTCATTGATTTATTTTTGCTTGCCTGTGCTCGTATGGCTGCAATATTTCCTGCATTTCTATGCCAATGGCGAATTGAAGATCATCGTCGATGCCCGCATTTGTTATATCTATAACAATTATCTGCTTAATTGCATCACCCGCGGGGTTTATCCGTTTTGGAATCCTTTTGTCAGCTGGGGCAGGCCGGATGATTTCGGGGCCCGGATGAACGGGGAATTCAACCCTTTCCTTTATACCATCGTCTTATGGCAGAAATTGGGCTGTTCTTTTTCGCTCGCCTATTTTATTTACATGCTTTCCTATTTTCTTTTAGGCGTATTTGGTTTTTATTTATTGGCCAAGGTTGTTTTTAAAGATAAAAGGCCGGCTTATCTGGCCTTCTTGCTGTTATTGTTTTCCAATATCAGCTCGAATCTGATCAATGATTTTCTGCTGGTCCTTATTTTTGTCCCCATCGTCTGGTTTTTTTATTTTTTGGTTCTATTCACCCAACAGCCTAATAAACCATCCTTGTTAGGGCTGACATTCACCGCCATGATCATTTTGACCACGTATTTGCCGTTTCATTTCCTGACGGTGATGTTGGGTTTCCTGGGTGTGTTTGTGCTGTTATATTGGAAGGACCTAAAGGATATTGCCAGGCGTTACGGGCAGTTTATGTTAGCGCATAAGTTTTTTACATTCTTTTGCCTGCTTGCGGTGGCCTTAGCTTTATTGCCGGGGCTTTTGTGGTATTTGGACAGCATGAAGGGAGAGTTGATCACCAGTTGGCGCAGCCTCGATGGTTCTGCCGGTAATACCGTTGCCATGGGTATTGACATGATCAACCGCAGTTCCGCCGGGAGCATGGGGAATTTTGAATGGCTTTTTTCCAACCATACCGATTTGAACACCGGGCATTTCTTTATCCCTATCTTTGCCTTTATCATTTTTAGTCTTGGAGTTTTCCTGCGGGTCACTAAAAGGGCTGTTTTATGGCTGCTGGTGTCTTTATTTTTACTTTTAGTGTCCTTAGGGA
>CAZBJT010000331.1:0-2128 GCA_964492215.1 uncultured Planctomycetales bacterium
TGGATCTTTTAGATATGTTAGATGAGTTAAGCGACCCTCGAACAGTCAAAGCGGTACAAGATGGTAGAAAGGCTATCGCTGCTGGAGCCAAAGGCATACCTGTTTCAAAAACAATAGCCAAATGGCGAAAAAGTAATGGCATTGTATAAGGTAGTCTTTCCAACAATAGCTGCAGAAAAACGCATCAATAAAGTTCTATCTAAGATTCCTAATAACGTTCGACAAAAAATGCTGGATCAGCTTGAGTCATTAGAGTCAAATCCCAGGCCTGTGGGCGCCGGATCTTTTAAACGATTAAACCCACCCATAGATATTTTTGGAATGACAGCACATTATCGCTTACGCGTCGGGGATTACCGCATCATTTATGATGTGGATGATAAAATAAAGACTGTTTGGGTTCTTGATTTACGAAAAAGGAATGAAATAACGTATAAATAAGGTTATGGCCTTTTTTCAAGACCTACGACTGGCCGATGGATGTATATGACTTTATTAAGATTTTTTAGATTAATTTTAAGATAGAAGGGATATTTATATGAAACTACTTTATACCAAACGTTCACCGTATGCCCGAAAAGTGCGGGTTGTGGCTTTAGAAAAGGGGATTCAGCTTGAATTGATTGATGAGGATTTAGCCAAGAAATCTAAGCAATTATTGGAAGCAAATCCTTTAGGCAAGGTACCCACATTGCTATTGGATAATGGCCAAGTTGTATATGACAGCAAGGTCATTACCCAATATATCGATGAGCTTAATGATAAAGTCTCTATGATCCCAAAGTCAGGGCAGGCTAGGATTGATGTGCTTAAATGGGAGGCTTTTTCTGACGATTTAGTGACCACCGGTATTCAGGTTTACATGGAAAAGACCCGACATCCCAATGATTTTCATGCCCAGTTTATCAGTAATGGGGAAGCTGCGATTAATAAATCTTATCAATACATTGAAACCCATTTAAACGAGTTGAAAGAATTTTCTTTAGCGCCTGTGGCCGTGGCCTCAGCTATTGGTTATATTCATTTTCGCCTGCCGCATTTAAAGGTGCAGGGGAAATTGGCGCAATGGTTTGAAGAAATTTCTAAGCGGCCTAGTATGGCGCAGACAATACCAACAATGTAAAATGGATTCCCGCTAGAGTTTATCCCCGTGAAAGCAGGGACGGGAATGACAAAGGAATCATGCCACGCCGTAAATTGAATTTTAAGCGCAGCCAGTCAGTTAAGTTACCGAACGGCCGCACCATCAAGATCTCTTATATCGAGCATCCTGGGGCGGTTATTATTGCGCCGTTCTTGGATAAGAATACGGTCGTGATGATGCGTCAATTCCGCCCGGCCTTGAAGAAATATATTTATGAACTGCCCGCCGGCACACTAGATCCTAATGAGAGTTTAGCTACTTGTGCCCGCCGTGAATTGATCGAAGAAACTGGTTTTAGGACGAAGAAATTGACCAAGCTCGGCCAAATTTACCCGGTACCCGGTTATTCGACGGAGATTATTCATATTTTTAAAGCTGAAAGCTTGGTGCAAGGGGAAGCTGAGCCGGAAGTCTATGAAGTCATTAGATTGATCCCCATGACCAAACCCCAGGTACAAAAGATTTTAAAAAAGGGCAAACTTATGGACGCCAAGACCATTTGCACATTGGCCCTTTGCGGCTGGTTATAAGGAGGGTAGCGATGGCTCAAAAGACATTACGTTTTGCTGTTATCCTGGCCGGTTGCGGCAATAAAGACGGTGCCGAGATCCATGAAAGTGTATTGACGCTACTTGCTATCGATAAAGCCGGCCATACTTATCAATGCTTTGCGCCGGATGTGCCGCAGCAACGTGTTTTAAATTTCTTGACCAATGAAGAGCTTCCGGAAAAACGCAATGTCCTCGTGGAATCAGCGCGCATCGCCCGTAGCAAAATAAAGCCATTATCTGCCTTTAATGAAAAGGATTTTGATGTTTTAGTCATGCCTGGTGGCTTTGGGGTGGCTTATAATTTATGTAGCTTTGCCACGGACGGGGCAAACATGAGTGTTAATCCCGACGTGGCGCGTGCTGTCACATCCGTGCATGCCGCTCAAAAGCCCATCGTTGCTTAGTGTATCGCAACGGTTATTTTAAGCAAGTT
>CAZBJT010000332.1:0-2120 GCA_964492215.1 uncultured Planctomycetales bacterium
CGTACCGGAAGCCACCAAAGATTCCGCAGACAGACCCGTACGCACCCAACGGTTGAAAGAAGCACTCGAGAATGATTCACCTGCATCCTGCGGCATTTCCGCAATAAAATGAACATGCTTAGGTTTATAAAAACGAGTGCTTTTACCATTGACCATGATGTCAATATATTCATTTTCCAAAAGGCCGTTTAAAGCCGTGAGAATGTCCTCATTCCACTGGTCAATGTTGCGTATGTAAACAATGACCTCTTGTTGAGGCGGCTGATTGTCCAAATTTTTAAGCTCTTCCAATTTTTTCAAATGTGCGGTGATACGCCCGGGTACAAACCGCATCCGCTTGCCGCCTGCGGGAATTTTACCGATCACGGACTGACGGTCCCCAATGATCTCACCTACCCCATGCTCCGGTGCCGCATCAATAACATCAAGGCGTGCTCCCCTGGTTGCGACCAACTCCTCGATCATGTCCTGCAAGCGTGAACCATACTCATATAAAAATAATGTGTGTTCATTTTGATCCAACAATGTATTAGCCACCCACAGCACATTAGCCTCATCATTGGTTAAGGCATTACCAAACCTGGCGGCTATTTCACCGGCAAGGCGGGCACTAAACTGTGCGGAAAATGCCTGGGTTCCCGCTGGAACGGGGAAGGCTCGGTCCAAATGTTCCTCGATCATCCGACGGACGTGAGCCCGCTCTTGGGGCTGCACAAACATGGATTCATAAACCACAGATAAAGCCTTATAAAATGCATAACGCTCATCTTCTGTGGGGCGGGCCGACATGTCACGGCTGACTTGCCGGGCCACACGCCGCACCTCGCGTTTAGAAATAAAATACATCTCAGGCCTGGCTTTCCCCAGCGTCTTGCCGATTTGCGCTTTAAGATCTGCGTGCATCCCCTCGATGGCATGGCCTAATTCTTTCTGCCTGGCGGGCTTTATCGTTACCTGATTATCGAGGAAATGAATAAATATATTCTCTAGATCACCCGGTTTGTCCTCATCGGACACAAAAATATATTGCATATTCGAACCGAGTTCGCTTTTAAGCCTTTGCCGCGATGGTGTATTTTCCGGGGAATTCATGGTGATGCCTAATAAGAAATCAGGGTTCACATCGATAAAAATAGGAAGCCCCGGAAAAATATCCACCCGCACCCGTTTATCCCCGTGCACAACACCGCTAAACCACCCCAAGGTATTAGCACCACCCTCACCCACCGGCCCCTCATCAGGACTAAAAATACCGCCGTGGGTCAATAATTCCAATAATGGCACGGTATAATGCAACAGGGACATGAGCTTGGCACGTTCTTCATCCGTCGGTTGTTCCGCACCTGTCAGGCGCTCCAGGGCATTGGACAAATTACCATTGCCAATAATCCCCTCACCCCATTGGTATGCCTCCGGCAATTCAGTTTCTTTTGTCAAAATACCTTCCCGCGCCAATGCTTTCAATAAATCTGGCCTCATGCCTGCCAGCTCCTCTTGTTTGACCGCTAAAGGGTGCGCCATGAGCCGTAATTTTCCATCATCATCTTCACTATAACTGCCAAACAGATCTTCCAATTCACGTTCACCATGCATCTGCAAAACAGACATTGGCAACCCAAGTAACAGGGATATTTCTTTCATAATGCTGGTCTTGCCGCCGGCGGAAGAACCTTCGAGCACCACATGCCCGCCGGACTCACGCCTAAAAAGAATTGCACTTTCCACTTTTTCCGAAACTTCTGTTTCAACAAGCAAATCATCCTCGGTAAACCCGCGCGGTGTTTCACTGGTTGGATGCTTTACATCCGCAAGGTCAACCGGCATCACGTCCAATGTTTGACCTCTCACATCTGCAGCCTCGGCCGCACCCGTATCAAATGACCGGCTTTCAAGCAACGTATGTCGCGTAAGGAACCAGTCGCCTTTAAAATTCAAATAAACACGGCCATTACGGTCAACAGCAAAATAAAATGGCTTATGCCCATAACGAGGGCTAAATTCCTTGCTTGAGATGGGTTTGCCAGGATTTCCCGGTGAAGGCATGGATTGAGGGATAATTACTTGTGTGGTTGTTTCAGGTAAAGATGCTTTAGGCTGGGCAAAACCTGTGGATGCTGCGT
>CAZBJT010000333.1:0-2108 GCA_964492215.1 uncultured Planctomycetales bacterium
TTTGCTGAGTACCTGTATTAATTCGGGTGAATTCTTGCTGGTCTAAGCCTTGCAGGCCTAAGACCCCAACTAAGGGCAAAACCTTATTCTTAAGAGATAAATCGAAATTGTGGAGTGTTCCGCCCACATTTGTGGCATTTAAACCCATTGAAGCGGTTTTTATTTCAATATTTTCTTCCTTCAGCGCACTTGATGTGGGTATTGATGATGGTGTGGTGTTACTGGTTGCGGCAGTTGCTGTTTGGGAAGATTTCACTTCAACTTGTTTATTCGTAACAAGTTGCGCTTCTTTTAGCATTTGAGCACGCTTTGGTGCTACAAACATGGTTTCATAACCGAATAGAACGGCAAGGGACAAAATAATCGCAAGCAGGGTGTTTTTTTCCATTTTTTTACCTTACGGGGTCATAACCGCCAGCGGATAGGGGAGAGCAACGCACCATGCGCCCAGCAGCCATTAGCCCACCTTTTAGAGCGCCGTGCTTTTGAATGGCATCGACGGCATACTGTGAACATGAAGGATAAAACCTGCAGGTCTTAAGCTGCAACGCACGGCTTAAAAATTGATACGCTTTTATAAAATAGACAAAAGCTTTTGCGATCATCTTTTTAAGCCCTTACGGGCTTTTGCTTTATGGGATAAGCGTATGACGGCCTTTGGCGCGGCGACGGCTTAAAACTTTTTGCCCGTCGGCAGTTGCCATGCGTTTACGGAATCCGTGTTTTCTTACGCCGACGATATTGGTCGGGGTCTTTAGATGTTTTTTCATAATGGCAAAAATTATAACATAGGCTTTACTGAAGTCAAGTAAATTAGCGGTGAAACTTCCATTAAGATAATGGGTTGTGTCATTTTCAATAAATATGGCCTTGACCCGGCTAAAAAGTGGTTGCAATCGAAGAAAGCTTTGTTATAATGCCATCCACAGTTGTGGATAACTTGTGATTAACCTCGCCGAGCATTCATGAATCTTTTAGACATTTGGCAAAAAGCCCAGGATCCCCTTAAAACCAGCGTAGGTGCAACTACATTCGATACCTGGTTCGCCAGCCTCAAGGTGCAGGAGAAAACCGCCGGGGTTTTAACCATTGAAGCACCTGACGAATTCTTCAAAAACTGGATTGTCGAGCATTACCAAAGCATCATTGCCCAAGTCTTGAAAGAACAGGGGGGCGTCGATATTACCTTGGATTTTGCCGTCAATACCGAGCTGCTCAATAAGGGCACACAACAAAAACTGACCTCTTTTGAAAAACAATTTGCTGCCCCCACCAAGCCATCTAATTTAAACTCACGCTTTTTATTCGACCATTTTGTGGTCGGTTCATCCAATCGCTTTGCTTTTGCCGCAGCCCAGGCCGTGGCTGAGAATCCGGCCAAAGCTTATAATCCGCTTTTTATCTACGGGCCGGTGGGTTTGGGAAAAACCCATTTGATGCAGGCCATCACGCATCAAGCCCAAAAATTACATCCGGACATCAAAGTCTGTTATATTTCATCCGAACAATTCACCAATGAATTGATCAATGCCATCCGTCACCGTTCAACCGACAGCTTTCGGCAAAAATACCGCAATATCGACGTGCTGTTGATCGATGATATCCATTTTATCGCCGGTAAAGAATCAACACAGGAAGAATTTTTCCATACATTCAATACCCTGCATGACCATCGCAAGCAAATCATCATTTGTTCGGACAGGCCGCCCAAAGAAATCGCTAATTTGGAAGAACGCTTAGTGTCACGTTTTGCCTGGGGGCTTGTCACCGACATTCAGCCGCCTGATTTTGAAACACGCATGGCGATCTTGCGCAAAAAATTAGAACTCGAAGATGTGCAAGTCCCCGATGATGTGGTGCTTTTTATTGCTGAACAGATCAAGACCAATATCCGTGAGTTAGAGGGGGCTTTGATTCGGGTGGTGGCTTATGCACTTTTGGAGGAGAGGGCCATTACCTTAAGCATGACCAAGCAGGTGCTCAAAGACATGGTTAAAGAAACCATGAAAATCATCAGCGTTGAAATGGTGCAAAAGGAAGTTTCTTCATTCTTTAATGTGCCGGTCCAGGAATTAAAAACCAAGCGCCGCCATAAAAATGTGGTGGTG
>CAZBJT010000334.1:0-2088 GCA_964492215.1 uncultured Planctomycetales bacterium
ATGCCGGTGCGTTGAGGGAGCAAAATGGTACGACAATTGATGGCGATACGAATTATTATGCGTTTATCCCTTTGCTTTTTAAGAATTTGGCCACCACATCGATGGCATAATCACACTGGGCAATTTCAATGTCCTGGTGGCAGCCGATATGTGTGCCGTTGTCCGAACAATATTCCGTCTCAGGGAAATCACCTAACTTATACCCCATGAATTCATAGCTGGGGGTCTGGGTGGGGATGGAATAAAACAAATTGCGCGAGTCCACCCCTTCTTTTTCAAGGTAAGTGACAAATTCATCTTTGGTGAAATTAACACCCGGCTTGACGATCATGGAAAAAGCATGCGGCCCTAGAACTTCATGTGCATCTTCTTTCAAATACCAGAAATAATCCGCGAAACGGGCGAATTTTTTAATCAAATGGCGCACATTGCGGCGGCGGGTCTCTAAAATATGGTGAAAGATGTCAATATTGCCTAAGCCGACAGCGGCTTCGATCTCATTCATCTTGGCAGAGAAACCGATGCGCTTGAAACGGAATTTGCCGTCGATACCGTGATTACGTAGCGAACGGGCCGCTTCCGCCATCTGTTCATTATTGGTGATGATCATGCCGCCTTCAATGGTCGTGACAATATGCGCGGCATACAAAGAGAAGCATGCCATGTCGCCGATGGAACCAATCTTCTGGCCCTTATACTCAGCCCCATGCGCTTCAGCAGCATCCTCGATGACATGCAATTTATGTTTTTTAGCAATGGCCATGATCTTATCCATATCAGCCGGCTTGCCCATCAAATGCACCGGCATGATGGCCCTGGTGCGTTTGGTGATAGCAGCTTCGATTTTGTCAGGGTCAATATTCAAGGTTTCGCGGTTGACGTCGACGAAAACCGGGGTCAAACCCGCCTGCAACACGGCATTACCAGTGGCCACAAAAGTCAATGCCGGGATAATAACTTCATCCCCACGCTCGGCGCCAAAATCATACAGCACGGCACAGGCAATGGCATCCGCATCCGTACCCGAGGAGACCGCAATGCCATACTTCACGCCAAAGAGAGCGGCAAATTTTTCTTCAAACTCACGCACATACTGGCCCTTGGTCACCCATTTGGTGGCAATGGCCTGATCAATGAGCTTCTTGGCTTTATCTGTGATTGACACGGTGCCAAACGGGACCTTATACCCGGCTTTCTTGGCTTCATTCCCGTCTTTGATGGCTGTGGCTTTATTAAAATCCATGTAACTCCTCCGGCGATATAATTAAATATTGCGTTCGTAAATATACAGATCAGGCGTCTCGCCCACCCGCTTATAATACTGTTGGATCACGGCATTGGTCTCTTCAAAACGCTCGCGGTTGCGCTTGAAAGAAAAGTACACCTTGTCCCAATCCTTGGGCAATTCTTTGGAAACAAACAGGTATTTGACGTTCGTCGATGTTTTCAAATCACGGATGTATTCCTGATACCAGTCTTCCCGAAACCAGGCGAAGGTGCCGGTGGAAAAACGGCCCATGAACGGCCGGTCGGTAAAATAACTATACACCGCGATCTCTGGATAAAAAGCCACCGCATCTGTGGGCTTGGTATGCGCAGCGATGAAACTCATGGTGGCTTCCAGTTCACGGGCCTGATCCACAGGCACCTTGATCCCCCGGGCCCGCTCGATGGTCAGCGGCACATAGGGCTCGTCGCTAAAATATTTCAAGCGCTCGGTGTTCTTGCCCCGCAAGGCGTCCCGCACATATTGGAAAGTAAAAAACCGGTGGTCCAGGCGGTCAATGGCATAACCCACCGACGAGATGAACAGGACCGCGATCAACCCCTGCACGGCATAGGTCTGCCACGTTTTAAACGATGTCCGCTTTCCCCACACCCAACGCAAGAATTCTTCGACCAAATAGAAATACAATATTTTCTCCGGCTGCAGGGCCATTTCAAACTGCGCGGTCCACAGGCAGCGGAAAGCGGTGTTGTACATGACAAAGCCGTAAATGCCCAGCATCATCAAGCACACGTCGAGGGCATTGATGACCTTGCGCTTAAAACGCCAGGCCAAATAACCCAGCAGCACGATATAGGTGT
>CAZBJT010000335.1:0-2084 GCA_964492215.1 uncultured Planctomycetales bacterium
TGGGTATATGGCCCGCTCATGCCTTATTATTACGGGATATTTAATTTAATCTTTGGCGTAAAGATCAGCACCGTATTATTAGGGAAGGCGTTCTTGGAGATTGCCTGCGGGGTGTTCTTTTATTTGACCGCCGCGGCTTTAATGCCTTATGGCTTAGCCTACTTGGGGGCCGCATGGTTCATGCAATCCCGCCAGGAATTTTTCTTTACTTATAATCACATCGGCGGCATTGTGTGTGCGCTCATGGTAACCTGGTGCATTTTCGGGTATTTGCGCGACGGGCGGATAAAATATTTATGGATCGCCTCTATTGCGGCTTTCTTGCTCATGCTCATCAAGATCAACTTCGGGCTGGCGGCTTTGGTCGGTTTGGTCATTTCTGTATTTGCCATTGATACGGTTGAAAAACGGCCATGGACTTTGGATAAAAAGAAATTCTATACTTTGGCTTTGGGTGTCTTACCGGTGTTGGTTTTCTTCATCTACTGGCTGCTGCTTAAAGACCTGCCGCTTTATGCCATACGCCAATGCATGCCTTATTTCGGCGATGATCAGCCGCATCATGTGCCGCCGTCGGCAGCAATTATCTATTACTTACAGCAGCATTGGTTGACCTTAATGCATTCCTGGATGAGTACCGCTGCTGTTGCCACCCATTTAGATGGACCGCCCATGATTTGGGTTTTATTTTCACTCAATGTGCTTTATCTCTTGAGCCATGTGCTTTTGCATGTGTGCACCTTGGGGGCAATTTATTTGTTGATTTGCGGCAAAACCACCGTCGAAGCAAAAAGAAAAAATTTACTCGTCTTAGGGCTTCTGGCTTTGTTCTTTGTATTGAATTTCCATGAATTTTTAGTCAGCGGCGTCTGGTACCGCACGTACTGGTCATGGCCTTTTTTAGTGCTCATGCATTTTGTGTTGATTGCCATCGTATGGGACAAAGTCAAAATATGGGGCAAAGCCATCATTGCTTTTATATTGGGAGTGATTGTGCTCGTCGGATTAGTCGTGCATATGCAATCGACCCTCGCTCAAAAGACCCCGCCGCATTTTTTGAATGTGCCGCGCGGCCAAGTGTATGTGGGTAATGAAGTGGAATGGGTCAATACGGTTGAAGAAGTGACCGACTATTTGCAGAAAAATCTTAAAGGCGATGAGCTGTTCTTTGCCCTGCCTTATGATGATATCTATTATTACTTAGCAGCCAAGAAAAGCCCCACCCGCCAATTGATTTTCTTTAATCACATCAAGATCCCGCCGCAACAGGAAGCGTCCATTATTCAGGAACTGGAAAACAATAAGGTCAACTATGTGCTTATGTCCAACCGCATCGCCTCAAGCGAAATCGGCTTAGGTATTTTCGGCCAAACCTACTGCCCCCTAATCGGCCAATACATCAAAGCTAATTTCACCCCCGTCACCCGCGCCGGCGGCAATTGGCAAGCCGAACCCGGCTGGGCGAATAATCATGGGGTCATTATTTTCAAAAGAAAGTAATTAATCTAGGAAAGCTTCGAGCCATTTTCTAAAAAACTTCAGGCCATCTGCAGGTACAGCGATGGGACAATCAACCAGTGTCGCCACATGATGATTCATGAAATCCCGTGTATTCCACGTAACAAACACTGAAACTTTTGCCAAATGAGCCGAACACAGGATTGAAGCATCGCTTTTGGGTAGCTTATCCAAAAAAGGTTTAATTTGAGTACCGGTGGGATCTGGTGCGATCTCAGGCCCTAAGTGTTTCCAAAGTTTACGGCTCTCCAGAATAAGCTCCGGAAACTTTACACTCAAAACCCTGTCTGCCTCAATGATGACTTCTTGGGAAACGACCATCCGTATAACTCCTGCTTCAGCCAATCGGATGAGTTCCCCTGCCGCGCCTTTGGGAGAAATCAACGCAGCAATATAAACACTCGTGTCAAAAAAGACCCTGTATTGAGGAATAGCCATCTATGCCTCTTTACTCCGGATCTTTTTTAAATCCTTCAAAAGATCTTCCAGCGTGATCCCTTTAAGCTTAGCCGCCTTCGAGAATTTGGCTGAAACAGATTCAAAGACGGAAGGCTTAGGGGTTAAAA
>CAZBJT010000336.1:0-2080 GCA_964492215.1 uncultured Planctomycetales bacterium
TGGCGTCCAATTCAAAGTTCTGCGGCAGGTTGAAAGATGAGCGTGTGTAGAATGAATGACGGGGAACAGCATCTTCCAAAGCGTCCTCAAGGCCGATATTGACGATATCGGGATCCGTTTGCAGGGTCATTTTTGTAAAGGTGTACGCATTCTTTATCTTCCACCATTCCGTCAACTTGATATCATTGGAGAGTTCGACACCGTATACGTCGCCATTCACACCATTGACGGTGGGGAAAGTGTTAATGGTAAAACCATTTTCAGTACCGCTGGGGCCCGGGATAAATGTAATGAGGCGGTCATAATGGTTGGCGAATAAAGACAGGTCGAAGAACACATTGTTCACCGGCTGATTGCGGTAACCCAACTCAAAGCCGCGCATGGTCTCAGAAGACAAATCATGGTTGCCGGTGGTCTCGGTAAAGGTTGAGGGGGCGGTATAACTGGCCACGATCTTGCCGTCTTCTTCAAACCGTGACGGGGTGCGCACCGCGCGGGAAGCTGCGGCCCAGACCATGTTCCTGTCATTGATATCGTAAGACACACGCACATTGGGCTGCACTTCAAAATTGGTGTAAATATTATGCTCAAGCTTGCTGCCGACGATGAATTTAAGCTTGTCATCCATCATCTTGATCTCATCCTGCACGAACAGGCTAAAGAGCTGATCCGGCTGTGACGGCCCATCGATCGAGGTGATGGGATTATTGGTCAAGTCTTCCAATTGCAGGCGGTATCCCAATCCCCAATTAAGCTCTTGGGCGGATGTCAGTTCAAGTTTACGGTTATATTCCAAATCAAAGGTGTTTCTTTTTTCACTAATGACCTGCAGGTCACGGTCGGTCATGTCCCAATAGCCTTGCAAAGACCAGTCTTCTTCCTGGTATTTAGCCATCAAGTTCGCACCCTGCACATAAACCGGTTTATCGATAATGACGGAATTAGGTGCCGTGAAAGAATACATGGTGGTGCGCTGGCCCACTTCCCCTTGATAAAAATCACCTTGGAAAGTCAGGGCATCTTTTTCAGCCTTAAACCCTCCACGAGCTATTTCCCATTCATCATTGGCAGTGCCGGTGGGACGGTATTCTTCGCCTCTATCAAAATATTTGGCATAGGTGCGGTAATACCAGTCTTTGACATGGCTGCCATAACGCAATGTGGAAAAGGCCCGCTCCTCTGTACCGCCTCCGGCGGAAACAAGCGTGCCCTGGGTGTCTTTGGCTTTTTTGGTGATCACATTAATGACACCGTTAACGGCATTAGCCCCCCATAAGGCCCCACCTGGCCCACGGATGACTTCAATGCGCTCAATATCTTCCAGCACAGTATCCTGCACGTCCCAATAGACGCCGCCGTACAAAGGTGTATACACGGCCCGGCCGTCGATCAAGACCAGCATTTTATTGGCGAAAACCGAATTATTAAAACCACGGGCGGAAATGTCCCAGGAATGGGCATTGACCTGCTGCACATTAATGCCCGGCACCATACGTAAAAGCTCAGGGATGCTGGTGGCACCACTGCGGCGTATGTCCTCAGGTGTAATGACCGTAATGGCCGCGGCTGCATCAAATAACTTTTGCGGCTTCTTGGCTGCGGAATACACCTCCACATTCATCAAATCCTCCAGGCTCAATTGAGTCAAATCACTTTTTTGATCTTGAGCAAAAGATGATGAGGTGAGGTAAAAAAAGAATATTAACGAAACTAGAATGATGGGAAAAACGGATAGAGGTGGCTTTCGCGACATAAGGACAAAACCAAATAGAAGGTTAGTAAAGTGAGAATACTTTACCAAAATAAACGGCAAAATTCCAAAAGAAAATTTTGAGTTCCCGGAAAATACCTGAGCACTTCTTTAGGCTTTGCCAACCTTAAATTTCTTACCCTTAATTTTATGCGCATTCAAATGTTCAATGGCATGTTCCAATTTTGCGGTAGTGATGCCGACATAACTATTAACTTCCAGGATATGGATCTTACCGACCTCTTCTTTTTTGAGGCCAGCCTCTTTGGTCAAAGCGCCTAAAATATCACCGGGACGTATATTGTCTTTCCTGCCGCCGCTGATATAAAT
>CAZBJT010000337.1:0-2070 GCA_964492215.1 uncultured Planctomycetales bacterium
AAAAATACTTACGCGGAATCATTTCATGCGTGCTGGGGTCTTCTTCTTCCTTAATAAAGTTAAACACGCCCTTTTTAAAGGCCTGCACATATTGCTGCCAGATCTTTTCCTTGGCTTGTTTATCTTCGATGTCTATGCCATTGACCTTGTTTTGGTCCGCATAGGCGCGGCCTAATAAGCTGTCTTTTAAGGCTTGTTTGTACCAATTGGCTAGAATTAGAGCATCATAGATTTGACGCAATAAAACAAAATGTTCGCCTTCATTGACTTCTTTCTCTAATAAGGGCAGGACTATTTCTTTGACGATTTGGGAGCCCAGGGCGCTGGTGTCATTGCGAGGAGCCGAAGGCGACGAAGCAATCTCTGACTTAGAAGATTGCTTCGCTTCGCTCGCAATGACACGGTTCTTCTCTAAAGCCAAGTAATCTTGTTCCAGCATGACTTTCAGGTGATGATCGGCGACAAAGGCCTTGTCACCCTGTTGGTAGACCACGGCTTTTTCTGGGACTATCCAAACTTTATTGAATGTATTAAGCGGTATGTCGGTTGTGCCGAAACGCTTATAGGCTTCATCATAAACTTTTTTCCAGAACTTCTTTCCCAACTCATCTTCCGGGTAAATCAAAGAGGCGGTCAATTGTTTAAGCACATAGTCCTGGGCGAGCAAATCACGGCCCATGTCGGTGATGCCGAAATTCTCGGGCACAATTCTTTCTTTCTCATAAGGGGATAAATTGACCCACAAGTCTTTTTCCGGGGTGGCTAAAGAGGCTAAGAAATATTTGACCAACCGGGTGGTTTCCTGGGTCAAGGCGTCCCCAGACAAACCTGAATTGCCGCTATCGACAATAAAGTCAAAACGCAAAGGATTTTCTTTATGTATCCGCATGCCTTTTAAGGTAAGAGGGTAATAGGTATTAGTCAGCCCCAACCGTTGGCTCACCGCAGGCAGGTTTAAGGCATTTTGTGCATATAAAGAGGAAGGCAGCAGCGAACTCAAAAGAAAAGAGCTTAGGACAGGAAAAATAATAATGCGTGAATACATTGCTTTAATGTGTGTGATCATCGCTTTATCCTTAGTAATAGGGGCAAAACCTTAATATGATACTCTTGTATAGAAGATAACACCTATTTTGAGCCGCGCAAGGTCTGGAAGCCAAAAGCCGGAAAACGCTTTCTTCGACGAAGAATGATAGAAAATAAAAAAAGGGACACATTAATGTGTCCCTTTTTTAAAGAAACCTTCTGAAACTATTAGCTTCTATATTCAGCAAAGAGATCGGTTGAAAGATAGCGTTCGCCGGTTGAGGGGATGATGGCGACGATTAGTTTGCCTTTGTTTTCTGGGCGTGAACCTACTTTGATGGCGGCGGCAACGGCAGCACCGGATGAAATACCGCATAGGATGCCTTCTTCTTTAATCACCCGCTTGGCCATGGCAAAAGATTCTTCACTGGTAACTTGGACGACCTCATCGATTAATTTCATATCGACGATGCTCGGGATAAAACCAGCCGCTAACCCTTGGATCTTATGCGGGCCTGGCTGACCGCCGGACAAAACCGGCGATGTGGTCGGTTCCACGGCAATGGCTTTAAAAGAAGGCTTACGTGGTTTGATCACCTGGGCTACACCGGTGATGGTACCGCCGGTACCTACCCCGGAAATCAAAATGTCAACCTTACCGTCGGTGTCTTTCCAGATTTCTTCGGCGGTGGTCAAACGATGAATCTCAACATTAGCCTGATTATCAAATTGCTGGGGCATGAAATATTTATCAGGGTCTGAATCAGCGATGTCCTTGGCCTTCTTGATCGCCCCCTTCATCCCTTCCGGGCCTGGGGTCAAAATCAATTCAGCACCTAAGGCTTTCAAAAGTGCGCGGCGTTCTAAACTCATGGTCTCAGGCATGGCCAGCATTAATTTATAACCTTTGACCGCGCACACAAACGCTAAAGCAATACCGGTATTACCAGAAGTGGGCTCAACAATGACGGTATTGGCCTTGATCTTTCCGGCTTTCTCGGCGGCGCGGATCATGTTAAAACCGATGCGGTCTTTGACTGAATG
>CAZBJT010000338.1:0-2051 GCA_964492215.1 uncultured Planctomycetales bacterium
GTTGGTCATGTGGTACAAGCCATAACGCCCGGTCTTGACTAAAGCCACCAAATTCTTAGCAAAATCTTTGGTAAAGGTGGGACTGCCGAATTTATCAGCCACGGCCTTTAATTCGGTCTTACCTTCTTTTAATTGCTGCACGATCTTATAGACAAATTTCTTGTCGATTTCCCAGCCGCCCACCATCCAGCCGGCGCGCACGATGAAATACTCCGACAATAAATTACGCACAATGATCTCACCTTGCAGCTTGCTGTGGCCATACACATTAGCGGGGTTAGGGATGTCGAATTCCGTATAAGGTTCCTGCTTGTCGCCAAAGAAAACCCCGGCGGTGCTGATGTAAAGCAATTTGATACCCAATTGCCGGCAGGCCAAGGCGATGTTCTCGGTGCCGATGGTATTTACCTTAAAAGCATGGTCCGGTTCTTTTTCAGAACGGTCCACATCGGTCTCGGCGGCTAAATGAAAAATATAGTCGGGCTTAACACGCTGGGCCGTGGTTAAAACAGCGGCTGCATCGGTGATGTCTAATTGTTCAATGTCCGGCAGGCGCTGATGAATGTCAAAACCCGCGACGTCAAAACCATTGCGTTTTAATTCCGGAACCACATCCGCGGCCAGCATGCCAGCGGCACCTGTTAACATGATTTTCATGATTAACCCTTCCCAAAAAATTTAAGAATGTTTTGAACAGCTTCAATTTCCATGATCAAACGCGATTCACGCGTCAATGTACCTACATGCGGCGTTAAAACCACATTAGGTAAACGGCATAACTCGCCGTTATACGGTTCCTCGGCATACACATCAAGCCCAGCCCCGGCCAAATGCCCGCTTTTGAGGGCTTCAACTAATGATTTCTCGTCGACCAATGAGCCGCGGGCCACATTAATGAGCATGGCCCCTTCTTTCATCCGCCCTAACTCCGCTGCGGTCAAACAAAAAGCATGGCCCGGTCCTGATGACACATGCAATGTCACGATGTCGGCGCGGCTTAATAGATCTTCACGTTCGACTAACACCACATTGTTTGCTTTGGCCCATACCGGGTCCGGTGCAATGTCATACCCTAATACATCAACATCCAAACGCCGTAAGAGTTGGGCGACCCGGCGGCCGATGCGGCCTAGGCCGATCACGCCGACGGTCTTGCCCGCCACCTGAGCGCCGGTCAATCTCTCCCATTTACCCTGGCGCATTAATTCCGTATGCGCGGTCAGTTTGCGCGACAGGTCAAAAATCAAACCTAAGGTGAGCTCAGCCACGGGCTGCACCACTACATCCGGCGTATTTAAAACTGTAACGCCTTTTTGTTTGGCCACATTTAAATCAACATTGTCGACACCCACCCCGCAGCGGCTGATGCATTTAAGTTGGCTTAAAGTCGCCAGCACCTCCGCATCATAAGGCTCCAAACCGGCCACCACCCCGTCGAAGCCCTGGGCCATGGTCAAAACTTCAGGCTTGCTTAAACGCTTACCTGTGGCGTTGATCTCAAAGACCACCCCGCTCTTTTTTAAAAGCTCGAGCGGTGCGCTGCCTTCCTGGGCAAAGGTGGATAAGGCAATTAAAATGCGGGGGTTTGTCATAAACTTAAAATGTCCTGATAAATTTTAGCATGCACCGCATCTTCTTTGAGCACTTGCTCGACTTGGCGTACATGTTCTTTTTGATCGACACCGATGGTCTTGCGGTTAAACACCACACCCTGGATATCATAACCGTGCTCTAAAATGCGCATAAAATCGACGGACTCGGCGATTTCGAGCGGTGTGGGGGCTAACTCGGAAAATTTAAGCAAAAAAGATTTTGTGAAAGCAGCAAGGCCTGTCTGGCGGTACAAAGGGCAATCGCTTTTAACGCGCCGATACGGCAAGGGTGAGCGGGAAAAACACATGATGCGGCCATTGGTGTCCAGAACGGCTTTGACAATGTCTTTGTCCTGCATGTCCGCATCATCGGTAATGGCTGAAACAATATTGGTGCATTGGACTTTAGAGTCACTTAACATGGGGGCAACCAATGCTTCTAAGATCTCCGGCGGGAAT
>CAZBJT010000339.1:0-2046 GCA_964492215.1 uncultured Planctomycetales bacterium
GCAGTGGCTGATATATTCGGCAGCCCCACTTTTACTAAAGATTTTGCCAAAAATTTGGTGGCTTTAGTCAAGACCGGGCGTTATGGCTTGTACCACATGACCAACCGGGGCTGCGGTTCCCGTTATGACATTGCGGTCAAGATCGTTGAATTCATGGGGTTGCAAGGCAAAGTCACCGTGCATCCGGTCAATTCGGCGCAATTCCCGCTGCCTGCACCCCGGGCCCGTTCCGAGATGATGAGGAATTATCACTTGGATTTGATCAACCTTAATATGATGCCTCATTGGACCGAGTCATTGGAATTTTATATACGCCAGAACAAAGATAAATGACCTTAGTCAGTGTTATCATTCCGGCCTATAACAAGGCCGATTATACCCGGCGGGCCATTGACAGCGTGCTGGCCCAAACCTATGCACCCATTGAATTGATCGTCGTCGATGATGGTTCCAAGGACAATACGGCGGATGTTGTTAAGAGTTACGGGGATGCCGTCACCTATGTGGCCAAGCCCAATGGGGGTGCCTGCAGTGCGCGCAATGAAGGCATACGCCGCGCCAAGGGTGAGTACATCGCTTTCCTTGACTGCGACGATCTTTATGAGCCTGCTAAAATAAATACATCGGTCAACTATTTGCAAGAGCATCCGCAGGCAGGGTTTGTGCACACGGATGCTTATTTTATTGATGCGGATGACCGCGTGACGGGGCAGTACAAGCACCCCTTAAGCTTTCGCCATCAGGGGATGATCGCCGAACATTTGATCTTGGGTAATTTTATTTGCAATTCCACCGTGCTGGTGCGGCGTTCCATCATCGACCGGGTTGGGCTTTTTGATGAAACACTTTTTCCGCCGGCGGATTGGGACATGTGGCTGCGTTATGCGCAAGTGGCCGAAGTTGGGTTTATCCCGACAGCTTTGACCAAATACCGGGTGGCTGATAATTTCATTTTTAACCGGCTGGACCAGTCATTAGCCGAAGAACAGATCGTTTTGGATAAATATTTTGTCCGCAACCCGCTTGCGTCGGATGATTTAAAAGATGAGGCCCGGGGCCGGCTGCATGCGCGGTTTGCCCAGAGCTATTTTCTTAAAGGCGAGACGGATAAATTTAAAAAGCAATTGTTATTGGCGCAAAAGGCCGATTTATTGAACTGGAAATTATTGGTTTTAACCGTCGGGTGTTATTTTTTCCCGGCATTGATGCGCAAGGAATTAAAGCGGCGTATTTTACGTACAGGGTAAAGGCATGTCAACAAAGGTCAACTGGTCAAAGATTTTAGACGCGAGTATTTTGCTTGGGATTGGTTCTTACTCCCTGGCGTATTCTCGTTTTGGTTCAAACTTTGCCGAACTTCATACCGACATTCCCGGTTTGGGTTTTCCGGTATTTTTAGGCGAGATACTATTGATTATCACCATGGGTTTGTGGCTGATAAACCAATACTTAACACGCCAACCCTGGTCTAAGGGCCAGAAAGTATGGGCGGTGTATTTTATATGGATATTGGTGGAGATCGCTTTAAGTTACGGTAAATGGGGTCCGTTCACCCTGCGTAATGCCGCCTTGTTCTACTATCCTATTTTTGCCTTCCTTTGTTTTTATTCTTTCCGTCCTGTTTTCATCAACCCGTCGGTCATTATTTGCCTGGCCTTATTATTGTTGGGTTTGCTGGTCAGCGGTTTTATTTGTAGCGGTTATTTCTGGATGACCTATGTGTTGTTGGCCGCGGCATTGATTTGGCGTATTGAACCCAAGTGGTTGCGCATCGTGTTGATGCTGGTGTTACTGATCGGTGCCCATTGGGAATATCCTTTTAAAGATAACCGCACTTTATTAATTTGTTCCTTATCGAGCATTGTCTTTGTTTTTCTGGTTTTGGTTAATGGTATTTTCCGCATTCCGGGCCGTTGGAAAATAGGGATGGGGATTGTTTTAACGGTCTTGATCGTGGCCGGGGTGTATAAATTCAGTGAGCGGGAACGCATGAGGTCATTGACATCGATTACTGCACTTTGGGATGAATACCAAAGGAATGAAACG
>CAZBJT010000340.1:0-2042 GCA_964492215.1 uncultured Planctomycetales bacterium
CACGGGTAGCGGGAGGAAAAATCCTAAATGCCATCGCTGAAAAGTTACCTTCCATCATGGGTGGTTCTGCAGATCTTGATCCTTCAACGTTCACAACGCTTCTGGGTATGGGGAGTTTTGAAATACCACATGAAGATCAAGGGCCAATCCAGGGTGCTGTGCCCGGTGGGTGGGGCTACATTGGCCGCAACATAGCCTTTGGCGTCCGTGAACACGCGATGGCGGCTGCATTGAATGGGATGGCGGCGCACGGGGGCATGATGCCTTTTGGCGCCACATTCCTGACATTTTCAGACTATATGCGGCCTTCTATCCGTCTTGCCGCGCTGATGAAACTGCAAGTGATCTATGTTTTTACCCATGACAGCATTGCTTTAGGTGAAGACGGGCCTACGCATCAATCGGTGGAGCATCTTGCGGCATTACGTGCCATACCGAATCTCGTCGTCATTCGGCCCTGCGATGCCAATGAGGCAGCAGCAGCCTGGCGAATGGCTATTGAAACAAGGGATCATCCAACCGCATTGATTTTGACACGTCAGAATGTACCTACACTGGACCGCGATCAATTTTCTTCCGCAGAGGGCCTTAAACAAGGCGCTTACATATTAGCGGACGCGCCCAACGGGCGGCCGGATTTGATTTTGATCGCGACCGGGTCGGAGGTTAGTCTTATTGTAGAAGCCCAAAAGAAATTATTAGAAAAGAACATTCAGGTGCGTGCCGTTTCTATGCCGAGTTGGGAACTTTTTGATATGCAATCCCAGGAATACCGGGACTCTGTGCTTTTGCCTGCTGTTCTTAAACGCATTTCGGTTGAAGCAGGTATTTCTCAAGGGTGGCATAAATATGTTGGGGATCAGGGCATGATTATCGGCATTGATCATTTCGGAGCATCAGCCCCGGGAAATGTTGTCATGCGCGAATATGGGTTTACCGTCGAACATATTTGTGAACAAGCACGTCGTCTAAGGAACATATGATTGCTATTGGATCAGACCATGCCGGTTTTGAACTTAAAAAGGACATCATGATTTTTCTTAAAAAAGAAAGATACGACATGGTTGATGTCGGGGCGTTTAATGCCATGCCCAGTGATTATCCTGATTATGCTGAAGAAGTTGGATTAGCTTTACTCAATGGGGGGGCGAGCAAAGGGATTTTGATTTGCGGAAGCGGGGTTGGCGCTTGCGTTGCTGCCAATAAAATGCCCGGCATTAGGGCGGCGCTTTGCCATGACGCTTACTCGGCCCACCAGGGAGTGGAAGATGATGATATGAACGTCATTGTGCTTGGCAGCCGAGTGGTTGGTGTGGAGCTCGCTAAAGAATTGGTATCAATTTTTCTTAAAGCAGCATTTAAAAGAATTGGTCGATATGAACGCAGGCTTAAAAAAGTCAGATCATTGGAGGTGCGCTATGGGAACACATATTTAGAAGGCTAATCCATTGCTGGGCTTAGCATTTCTTTTAGAGAAGATCGATAAAGGAGAATGAAATGAAAATTGGATTGATCGGCTTAGGTAAAATGGGCGGCCAGATGGTCCAACGCCTATTGAGAGGCGGACATAATGTGGTGGTTTATGATAAAAACCAGGACCCCGTTAAGGCGCTTGAGAAAGAAGGGGCCATAGGGGTAAATTCTTTGAGCGACCTTATTAAAAAATTAGAGACTCCAAAGATTATTTGGTGCATGGTCCCATCCGGTGAGATCACTCTTCAAACTATCCGGTTGCTGGCGGTAGAATTGTCAGCAGGGGACATTATTATTGACGGAGGAAATTCTTTTTATAAGGATTCCAGAAAAACAGGTGAAGAATTATCAAAAAAAGGCATCCATTTCCTGGATGCTGGAACAAGCGGTGGAATCTGGGGGCTGGAAAATGGTTATTGTTTGATGATTGGAGGAGAAGAGGCTGTTTTTAAACAAGCAGAACCGATATTTAAAACGTTAGCGCCCAAAGATGGATATCTATATGCAGGTCCAAGTGGTGCCGGTCATTTTGTAAAGATGATCCATAATGGCATTGAGTATGGGATGCT
>CAZBJT010000341.1:0-2004 GCA_964492215.1 uncultured Planctomycetales bacterium
CCCGGCGGTACGCAAGATCAAACAGATCTGTGAGCGGGGCGATTTGGGCCAAGTTCTTTATTTTGACGCGGTGCGCACCTATTGAGGGCATTTTCAGCAGGATGTGAATGTGATTTGGGATTTAGCCAGCCATGATATTTCCATCATGCTGTACTGTTTGAAACAAAAACCCTGTGCGGTGAGTGCCCATGGCTTGCCTTATTTTAAAAAAGGTTTAGAGAGCATTGCTTATCTGACCCTGTTCTTTGATTCCCACACCATTGCGCATTTTCATTTCAGCTGGCTGTCACCGGTCAAGGTAAGGACCATTTTGCTCGGCGGGGACAAGAAAATGATCCTGTATGATGATACCCAGCCCAGCGAGAAGGTGAAAATATTCGATAAAGGGGTCGGGGCGACACAAGATGGGCGTAATGATTTATTAGTCAGCTACCGTTCCGGCGACATGGTGGCCCCTAAGATAGACAATACCGAAGCCTTGAAATTAGTCTGCCAGGATTTCCTGCAATCCATACTCAAAGGAGGTGCCCCCTTGTCCGACGGTGCATTTAGCTTAGGGGTGGTGCGTATCTTGGAGGCAGCCAACCGTTCATTAAAACAAGGCGGCCGTCGCATCAACATTGATCTATGAAGCCTTTTAGCCTTTCCGTCGTCATTCCTGCCTATAATGAGCAAGCCACGGTCAGCGCCGTGTTTGATGAGGTCAAACACATCTTAGACGGCCTCAATGTTGATTATGAAATTATCCTTTGCGATGATGCGAGCCAAGACAGCACAAAAACAGCCATTGAAAAGATAGTCGCTGCTCACCCGGCCGCACGCGGCATTTATCATGCAGCAAACAAAGGGCTTTTCGCCACCTTTGAAGAACTCTATCACAGCGCCACCAAGGAATTCGTTTTGCTTTTACCCGGCGATGGGCAATGGGCCGCTGATTTCCTGCCCCAAGCCATCACGCAAACAGCCAACTGTGATGTGGTGATCATCGGCCGCCGCCAAAAACAATACCCGTTATGGCGCAAGGCTAATTCATGGCTGTTTAATCATTTGGTCCAGTGGTGCACGGGGGTTGATCTTTATGATATCGGTAGTGTCAAAATAGTGCGCCGGGAAATTTTTGAGCGTGTGCAAGTGGCGACCCACAGTGCTTTTACCGAAGCTGAGCGGCTTTTGAAAGCCCGCAAGCTGGGCTATCGCATCACGGTGTTTTGGCACGGCCATAAAGCCCGGGGGGCAGGCAAAGCATCCGGTGCCAGCCTCACGAAAAGCTTGAAAGCTTTCGGTGATTTACTTAATTTTTGCAAGACCTACAAGCGTTAACTAAGGACATATATGACCGACATTGAACTTTCCGTTATTATCCCTGCTTACAATGAATCAGCATCGGTGACAAACAGCCTGACGGCGGTAAGCGGTTATTTAAAAACACTGGGCATTTCTTATGAGCTTATGGTAGTGGATGACGGCTCAACCGATATGACCGCCCAGCAGGTCAATGCTTTTGGTGGTATCAAATTGATCAGCTACCCGGATAATCGCGGCAAAGGCTTTGCGGTCAATCAAGGCATGGCTGCGGCCCGCGGCCGTTTTTGTCTTTTCATGGACATGGATTTATCGACGGATTTAAATGAAATTGCCGCCTTTTTAAACATCATGAAGGCAGGGAATGTGGATGTGCTCGTGGGTAATCGCCAGGATTTGCCTTTATTAAAACAAAACCGGCCCCTGCTGCGGGCTTTGTTCGGCCGCTGTTTCGCCGGTTTGTCCGTGCTTGTTTTAAATTGCCCATTTCATGATTTTACCTGCGGCTTTAAAATGTTCACCCAAGAAGCCGCCATGCGTATTTTTCCACGCCAGCACATATTCGGCTGGGCCTTTGACAGCGAACTCATGCTCATTGCCCGACGCCAACGCTTGCGGGTGATCGAGCAAAGTGTCAAATGGCATCATTGCACTGGTTCCGCCGTCAATGTCTCACGGGCGGTATTTACATCATTGACGGAA
>CAZBJT010000342.1:0-1999 GCA_964492215.1 uncultured Planctomycetales bacterium
TGCAACTGGCTGGCCAGCCAGGTATTGTCTGCCTGGGTGTGTTGCTTGAGATACAGGGCCACCGCAACTTTCCAAGGAGCAGATTTGCGATCCTGTTTGGTGTCGGCGATGGATTTACCCAAAACACCCAAGCATTTTGCCAGTGCCGCCGCCCACTGCAATTGCCGAATCTCCCGCTGGCCACTCGCCTCCCAGGCCCGGCTCGATGGCACCGGGGCGTGCTCTTTGAGCAAATCCTCCCGAAACCCCTTGCTGCCCAACACCCAACCCCGGCTCATGGAGGCATAGGCCTCGTTCTTTCCCACGGGTCCCTGCGTGGACTGCCAGATCAAAAACTTCTCGTACGCCCGGTGCCCGGTTGGCGTGTCGGCCAACCCACCCGCCTGCCGCAACGCCGTGGCCAGCCTCAAACATGGCGGGCATTCCGCCCGGTGCCACAAATGCCAGTAGCTCGAATCCCGAAAGTCTTTTAACTTGCCCACCGTCACCACCCCCGCGCGCACCGGATTCAAATGAATGTAGTGGCATAACTGCCCCAACGCCACCCCGGGTTCGACCAACAACGCCTTGTACCGCCCCTGGAAGAGATGCCCCCGCTCGCCTCGAATACGATTAAACCGGTTGGCAAAGGTCGCCTGCAACCATTGCATCCCCGCCACCAGATTGCCCTTGGGCGTCTCCAGCGACAGATGGTAATGATTGCGCATTAACACATACGCATGCAGCCGCCAGCCGGACTTTTTACACGCTTCCCAGAGGCAACTCATGAAGGCGGTCCGCGCCCCAGCGGTCGCGAAAATATCCGACCGGTAGTTACCACGGTTGATGACGTGGTAAATCGCTCCCGGGTATTCCAAGCGTAGCTTGCGTGGCATACTACCCACTAAAAGCTTCAGTCCCAATGACGTCAATTACATTTATTGGAACCTGACCCCTTTTGGCCATCAAGATTTTAAAGAGAAAGGGACTTACGAAGCAATCAATACACAGTTCTTCCGCTTTTTTAATCCTACTGGCATGACGCCAGCGGAAGAAAAAGTATGGCAAGATCATCCAGAAAAGCTTACAAATTTCTTTATGACTGGTCATGCTGACAGCGATGCGCAAGCTGCTGCGCGCGAACAAGCAGAGAAAACCCAATCTCAAAGCAATTAAATAATATGCCCCATGATATTCAATTTCAAGTGGTTGAGAAATATAAAGATATTTCTCCCTTTTTTGATGGTGCATATGGCCCTCGAAAGACATCAGATAATATAACAAAAGAAGAATTTCACGAGGAGTGTATAGCTGCCTATGATGCCGTTCAAATGGAACTTGAAACATTAGGCGAATGTGATGCTTATGCGAACAAGGATTTTTCTACAGGTCGAGATTGGCCTAAATATCATGTTAGCCGAAGAATTGGAATTGTTGTGAATACTAAGAAGATGATGGTGCCGGCATTGATTTTGTTAATTCACAACGCGTTGAGGCTTTTGAAGTATGATTATATTGCGACGATTAACGGTGAAATTGGTCGCGGTGAAGATTTTTATATTGCAGTCGAAAAGAATGGAAAGGTGACGGGTTACGCGAAAGACCCCAAATGGCTGAAATCATTTGGATTTTAAAAATGAACCCACGAGCCAACCCTAGCCGCTGACCATGCGCCTGCTCCTCGCATTGTTGGTGTTGGCCGGAGCCGTTACGCCCTTGCAAGCGAAGTGGAAAATTTCCACTGACAACAACCTGGGCAAGCAGGCGGAGACGTATGTGAACGGGTCGCTGCTGAGCCGAAGAAGCAAAAGAGAAGCAAAAGGGGTCAGGTTCCAATTCGTGTAGTAAGGCGGTCAAGAAAGATCTGCCCGGCACCGGCCTTGGTGCGCAGGATGCCAACATAATGGCTAAGTGCGTTGGCACTGCCCATGTGCAACTGGCTGGCCAGCCAAGGCCAAAAAGGGGTCAGGTTGAGGTTGCCTGTTGTTTACTTGCAACCAACCTCTCCAACCCATCCAAC
>CAZBJT010000343.1:0-1999 GCA_964492215.1 uncultured Planctomycetales bacterium
TGATGCTGATATTGGGGGCTATTTTCTTGATTTGCCGCAAGACTTCCGTACCTGATAAATCAGGCATGTGCACGTCTAAGAGGATTAAATCGATGGCATGGGGATTTTGGATAACACGGATGGCTTCTTTACCGCTGCCAGCTTCCGTGACCTTGTAATGATGCAGGCACTCACGCATCTCTTCCCTGAAGTCACGGTCATCATCAACTAAAAGAATCTGGTAAGGCATATATGTAAGTCTCCTTCAATGAAAGGATAACATATTAGTCTCTTCTAGGCATTTATTTTCTTCAACAAATTAGCCACCGAAGCCCCTAATTGTTCGATGGAGATCTGCTGTTTGGCATCCTTAAGGCTGCCATCCGGGTTAAAAGCCTCATGGGCTTTGGATACCGCGACTTGTTGAGGGATAAGCAAGACATTCAAATTAGATAAAATAGACCGTACATGCACTAAACCCCTGAGGCCCCCTAAGGCGCCGGGAGAAGCACTCATCAAAGCCCCCGCTTTATTATTAAAACCTGCCAAATTAGGTTCATTAGGGACCGGGCGTGACACCCAGTCGATGGTGTTCTTCAGCACACCGGTAATAGAGCTGTTGTATTCGGGACAGGACAACAATAAACCATGATTTGCAATAAAGAGGTCTTTAAGTTTTCTGGCATTATCCGGCAAGCCTTGTTTCTCAACGTCTTCGTCGAAAATAGGCAGCGGGTAATCTTTAAGGTCGATCAAGGTCACCTCGGCCCCGGCTTGCTGGGCCCCTTTGACGGCGATCTTGATTAATTTCTTATTGAATGATTCTTGCCGTAAGCTGCCGGCGAAAGCGAGGATTTTAGGTGTGTAGGGCATTGTATCTCCTTTTTTAGACGGTCATTAGCGCAATGCTTCAAACTGTTCGCATTATAACATAAAAAGCCGCCCTGATAAGGACGGCTTTTTATTAGCGCCTATTTATCCTACAGGATCACATGAACCCTAGCAATCTTCCCCCTTGATACACCAGGAAAGATGCCAAATAAGCTAAAATAGCCATATAGACAAATTGGAACAATGGCCAATACCAGGAATTGGTTTCGCGGTAAACCACGGCGATCGTGCTGACGCATTGCAGGGCAAAGACATAAAATATCATCAAGCTCAGGCACATTAATGGTGTAAACAAGGGTTTGCCGTCGGGCCATTGGGCTTTTTGGAAAGCCTCGCGCAAGGTATTCTCCTGGGCATCATCCCCTAAATTAAAAACAATGCTCATGGTTGAAACAAAAACCTCACGAGCGGCAAAAGACCCGATCAAGCCGATGCCGACACGCCAATCATACCCTAAGGGTTTAATCACCGGCTCCATCAATGTACCAGCTTGCCCTGCATAACTTAACTTTAAGGCCTCACTTTTATCCAGGCCCGGATGTTTGGGGTAACTCATCAAGGCCCACAACACAATCGACATGGCCAAAATTACAGTACCGGCGCGCTTAAGGAACAACCCGCTGCGCTCCCACATATGGATCAAAATGACTTTCCACGACGGTAAACGATAGGGCGGCAATTCCATGATAAATACAGGCTTTTGAGAACGCAATAATGTCCTTTTAAAAAACCAAGCCATGCAGCAGGCACCGATGATACCGATCATATACATGATGAGCATGAGCCCTGATTTTTGCCAGCCATTGGCGGCCGGCATAATGACAGCGATCATGACCGCATAAACCGGCAACCGGGCCGAGCAGCTCATCAAGGGGGCGACTAAAATCGTGACCAAACGGTCTTTGGGGCTTTCAATCGTCCTCGCTGACATAATACCGGGGATAGCACAGGCAAAAGAACTCAATAGAGGGATAAAAGATTTTCCATGCAAGCCCACCTTATTCATGACCCGGTCCATGATGAAAGCAGCGCGGGCCATGTAACCGGTGTCTTGCAATAAAGCGATAAATAAAAATAGGATGAGGATTTGCGGCAAGAATACCACCACACCCCCTACACCCGCGATGAT
>CAZBJT010000344.1:0-1987 GCA_964492215.1 uncultured Planctomycetales bacterium
GTGGGCGCTGGTCCTTTATCATGCATGCTCCAGATGGTCACAATTATCCAAATGAAAGTGTGTTCGAAAAAATAGATTCTCCGAAAGAAGTAGTTGTTCAGCATATTTCAGAACCAAAGTTTCGCTTAACCATCACCTTGACTTCGTTGGCTGGGGGAACTGTTGTATCTTGGTCGCAGGCATTTGAAAATTCAGTTGTCGCTAGCAGTATTAAACACATTGTCGTACCCGCAAATGAACAGAATCTTGATCGTTTATCGATTGAAGTTTTGCGTGTGGCGGGAAGTAGTGGGTCTTTGATTTACTAAACAATGCGTATTACATGGAGGGGTACTATGCCTACAATGTCCACTTGCCTTTGGTTCACTGGTCGAGCTGAAGAAGCAGTAAAATTTTACCTATCTATCTTCAAGGATGGAAAAATTTTGAAGGTGAGTCGTTACACAGAAGAAGCTGCCCGCTACAATGGCTTTGCGGTGGGAAGTGTCTTGGCGATCTGGTTTGAGATTCTTGGTCGTAGATTCATTGCGATGAACGCTAAACCAATTTTTAAGTTCAATGAGTCTGTCTCATTTTTAGTCGAGTGTAAGACCCAGGCCGAGATCGACTATTATTGGAAGCGCCTGACGTCCGGAGGCGGCAAAGAAATTCAGTGTGGCTGGCTCAAGGATAAATTTGGCGTCACCTGGCAAGTGACTCCGGCCGTGCTGGCTAAGATGATGAGCGACCCTGATCCTGCCAAGGTTGCGCGTGTGACCGCTATATTTGGACCGATGAAGAAGCTCAATCTTGCCAAGATCGAAAAGGCTTATCGTGGGAAGTAAATAAAGGCCATATGAAAATCTCAGGTGGTGTAGTTCACGAACTTCCCATAGATTTTAAAAAAGCTTTGGCCCGTAATCCAGAAGCATTAGAGACGTGGGAAGATATTACTTCACTCGCACGCAATGAGTGGATATGTTGGGTTATTTCAGCGAAAAAACTGGAAACTAGAAACAAGCGGATTGAATGGGGTTGTTCAAATCTTAAAGAAGGAAAACGGAGGCCATGTTGTTGGCCGGGTTGTTCGCACCGTTAGATGGAAAATCAACTCAAAGAGAATGTGGATTTTTATTGGGATGAATCGGGTCTTATGGTTTTGACTAGGGAGTATCTTTTAAAAAAGGGGCATTGCTGCGCAAACAGCTGTCGGCATTGTCCGTATAAGGATAAGATAAATGGACGAACAGCAACATAAGGATTTATTACATGGTGTCAAACTTGAAACGGTCCTGACTCGCCTGCTTAAAAAGCATGGGTGGGAAGGCCTTTATGGTTACATCAGGATCAATTGTTTTACCAAGAACCCCAGCATTAAATCCAGCTTAACTTTCCTGCGCAAGACGCCGTGGGCCCGGGCCAAGGTTGAAAATCTTTATATGTATTTAAAGCCCGAAGACCGAGAAGGATGATAATAAGTTTTAGTCACATTTCCAGCCTTATACCTTCGTACCATTGATTCATTTCTGAACCTTCCTTAGAATATGATTAATCAGATGTAAAAATTATCCTAGATTTATTAGGAAGGAGAAAGAAATGTCAAAACATCATCTTAAGAACCTCGCCGAACAAATTGCCAATAAAGGTTATGGTGCAGCACCATTTCATTACGGAAAAGATTCCCAGCAAGCAAGTCAGCCGGCGGAGCCTACAGAAGTTATAGAACCGGAAACAGAACAAAATTTGAATGATGCTGTTTCTAAACTTATCAATGAAGGCGATCCTAATACGCAAATAGGAGAAATGCAATGAAGGTAGGTATTTTTAATACCAAGCCGTATGACAGGGAATTTTTGACTCAAGCCAATAAAAGCTTTAGGCATGATCTTGTGTTCTTTGAAGTGCGTCTTAACCGGGATAGTTGGAAATTAGCTTTTGGCTTTGAAGCTATTTGCGTATTTGTTAATGATTGCCTTGATAAAGAAGTGCTGGCGCTCTTGGCTCAGCA
>CAZBJT010000345.1:0-1982 GCA_964492215.1 uncultured Planctomycetales bacterium
TACAACCGACGAATCCACCCCGCCGCTCATGGCGACGTAGACAGTCGTATCTTTATTAGCTTTCGGATTATTTATAATCATATCGTTTCTTCTATGGCTCTATAAGTTGCCATCATCAATAGGTCTAATTCTTCAGTAGTAATCGACAAAGGCGGCATGAGCACGATGACGTTTCCTAAGGGTCTTAGGATAACACCGTATTTTCGGGCTGCTGCACAGACCCTCATGCCTATCTTGTCTTGCCAATCGTAAGGAATTTTTTGCTCACGGTCTTTGAATAGCTCGATACCGACCATAAACCCTAGCTGGCGCACTTCACCGACAGAGGGCAAATTATAAAACATTTTAAGCTTTTTGCCTAAGAATTTTATCTTGGGGGCCAATTTCGCCAACGTGCGTTCTTTTTTGAAAATATCGAGATTAGCTAAGGCCGCGGCACAGGCTAATGGGTTGCCGGTATAGGTATGCCCATGGAAAAATGTTTTTTGGTCTTTATGGTCGAATATAAAGCCGTCATACACTTTTTTTGTGGTCAATGTGGCGGCCAATGGCAAATACCCGCCGGTGATTCCTTTGGCTAAACACAGGAAATCCGGGGTGACACCTTCATGCTGGCATGCAAACATCTTGCCCGTACGGCCAAAACCAGTGGCTACTTCATCAACGATTAGCAAAACATCATGGCGTGCCGTGATTTGGCGCATTTTCTTTAAGGCACCTTCCGGCCACATCAGCATGCCGGCCGCCCCCTGCACCAAAGGTTCAACCACTAAAGCCGCAATGGTATCGCCCTTAGTTTTAAGCAATCGCTCTAAGTCGTTGACCGCATCCAAGCCCCGGCCTTTTAAAGCAACTGTCTTAAAAATTAAACCCCGATAGACTTTATGAAATAAATCAATGCCGCCGATACTCACTGAACCCAAAGTATCTCCATGATAGGAATTCTCTAAATGGACCAAAGTCTTCTTTTTTGATTGCCCTATATTCTGCCAATACTGATACGCCATTTTGATGGCGATTTCAACCGCGGTTGAGCCATTGTCAGAGTAGAAGACTTTCTTGAGACCCTTGGGGGCGATGGCGACTAAACGTTCGGCCAATTCTACCGCCGGGGTATTGGATAATCCCAACAATGTGCTGTGGGCCACTTTATCCAACTGAGCTTTGATAGCGGCATCAATGGCCGGATGCCGGTGGCCGTGCACATTCACCCATAAGGAAGAGACACCATCGATATAATAATTACCATCGACGTCTTTTAAGAAGACGCCGTGGGCGGAATCAATCACCAAAGGCTCTTCTTTTTCCCAATCTTTCATTTGGGTAAAAGGATGCCAGACATATGTCTTATCTAATTGTTTTAGACGTTGAGCTTGAGATTTTGGCATTGTTTTGAAATGTTCGCTTTGGTTAATGACTTTAGGTATGGGATGATGCCGAGTACGTTAATGCCGGATAATTGTTGTATCTCTGAAGGATTGGTTTGCTCCGGCAATGTTTTAGCTTTGGGGCTCAAGGTAGAAAATAAAATGCCTTTAATTTTTAAGCCATAGGCTTTGGCTTGATTGATTGTCAATAGCGTGTGATTGATCGTACCCAATCCGAGGCGAGAGACAATAATGGTCTCCGCTTTCAGGTCTTTGATCAAATCGGCATTGTAATAGGTTGGCGTTAAAGGCACCATGAGGCCGCCGGCGCCTTCGATTAAAATGACATCGCATGTGGCCTTCAGATCAGTAATGCTCTGTTTTACTTTCTTGATATCAAATTTCCGACGGGCGCGTTTAAGGGCTAAATGCGGGGACAAAGGCTCAGGCGCGTAGATAGGATTGATGATGTTCAAAGCCTGAGGCAAATCCAAAATCTTTTTAAGCCACGCCGCATCATCACCGGCGCATTGCACCGGCTTTATCACACCAACACTGAGCCCCTGTTGGCGCAAATGCATTGCCAACACAGCCGTGGCGATTGTCTTGCCTACC
>CAZBJT010000346.1:0-1976 GCA_964492215.1 uncultured Planctomycetales bacterium
GTACCGGGGATTCCCAAAGGTCGTCTTTTCGCTCAGGATCGATTTTGCTCTAACTAGGGGTAAAACTCGTGGAGAGCCGGCAAGGGTCTTTCGTGGATTCGGTGGTCAAATAACTCGCTGTTTACTTCATCTGAAGTAAACAGCTCAAACAAATTTGACCATGCCGAAACAAAAAAGTTTCGGCATTCCCTCATCCACTCAAGCTTCCTTGCCTAAAATCGATACATCGCTCAAAAACATTAAATGTGTTCATTGCCAGGGGTAATAGGTAATTAAATTACTCTAGGTGTCTGGAATTAGGCATGTATTTTAATAAGCAATTGACCTGATTTTTGGGGGTGATATACTGGGAAATGTCCAGACTGGACATTTCCTATGGGCATAACTTACAAACTCACACAAGAAGTTGTTGATTTTATCATGGCGCAGCGGACGAACAACCCCAAGGCGTATTGCCGGGAATTGGCTGAATTGGTGGCTCAAACGTTTAATGTCCAGGTTTCCAAGTCTTCAGTCCATGACATTTTAAAAGAAGCCAATATTGTCAGTGCCCGCGGCCGTAAGCCCAAAGATAAGTTTAAAATTCCTACCCAGAAAAAAGCCCAAATATTGGCCAGTTTGCCTCCACCACCCGTTCAGCCGGTAGAGCCGCCCCCAGAGCTGGCTTCTATGGCTATCTCTCCAGAACCAGCCCTAGTCCCGGTGGTTGAACCGGCGAATGAGCCGGAGGAAGTGGTTGAGCAGGCGCCGAGGCTTTTGCCGGATCTTTTGGCGGTGAAAGAAGTGGTGCCGGAGACGAAGCCTCAGGAGCCGCCGCCGGATCCTTTAATTGAAGGGGAGATTGAGGAGAGGATGGGGGAGATTTTTATTAAGGCGGCTTTGTGGGACTTGGGGGTTTATGATGCCACGCAATTGACACCGGCGGACTGGGTGTATTATTTGACCTATGCGGCGGGTATAAAAGTGTTTTTGGAAGATGGGTCGGCATTTTTAATCCAGTCATCTTTGCCGCTGCAGCGGGCCATTGCCGAGGCTGTCGACGGGGTGGTTACGGGTAAAACAACGCTGATTGTGGATCGAGTTTCCGATGAAGGGCTTTTAAAAGAAGCTATGGCCGCCCAACCGGGTAAAAGGATACAGAAAATAGCCATAGTAGATGAAAATGACCATAATATAGCAGAATTTAGCACGATAATGGAGTATAATAGAAATTTTATAGCCAAAAAAAGAGTTTATGTGGTTTGTGATGAAAAAGAGCTCAGAATACGTGCCAGCAAGCTGTTCTTTACACAAAATACTGAAAACAGTGATGTTATGGAAGATATTCTAAGCTTAAAAGGATTTATTACTCAAAATAGTCAGAAATATTGTGTAACATTAGTCATAGAAGATGGTTATAAGAATCAATCCGCATTAGAAGCTGCTATTCATCAAGCCAATCTGTTTTTTCTTCGGGATGAACAAAATCGCCTCCTGGAAATTGCCTGCAAGGTAGTAGAAAAAAGTCAATCATAAGTCGTGCCAAACCCGGCGGTAGATGGTGCAAATTTCGTCGCTGTCGGGTTGACAGGGTCTATTATATATGGCATACTTGTCATACATTATGGATTACTAACTCCTTTCGGGGGGTTTTGACATAGATCAACGGTCCGGCAAAGAAGTTCCTCGACGCTTGAGTTCAAGCGTGGATCACATCTGTTGATGCGAGGCCTAAGGACAACCACGATGATACGCGAACTGAAGTGTAAAAAAGCACAAAATCTGATCGAATACGCGATTGTCGTGGCATTGGTGTCGGCAGCAGTAGCTGCCTTAAGCACCTACTTTTTTCGTTCCGTCCAGGCCAAGCAAAAAGAGATCACGGAGGAGCTTGTCAATGAATAACCGTTATTTTTTGTGATATTTTTAGGAGGCGGAACATGTTGAACAATAAACGAGGTCAAAGCACGGTTGAGTATATCATTTTGGTGACTGCG
>CAZBJT010000347.1:0-1974 GCA_964492215.1 uncultured Planctomycetales bacterium
TATTTGGTTTTATGGACGCTTAAAGGTGTGGATTTATCCAAAGGTGTGGCCGGCTTATCCGATAGTACGGTGAGGAAAATCGCTATTGCCTCGCCTAAAGCTGCTCCGTATGGGCGTCAGGCTGTCAATGCCATGAAGTATAATAATCTGTATCCGGGCATTGCTTCTAAATTGGTTTACGGTGAGAGCATTTCTCAGGTCAATCAATTCATCACGACCTCGGCGGCAGATGTGGGTTTCACAGCCAAATCGGTGGTTTTGGCCCCTAATATGAAAGACAAGGGCAAGTGGGTTGAAGTTGATCCTCAATCCTATGAACCGATCGCTCAAGGGGTTGTTATTTTAAAATACGCCTTAAAGGGGCATGAAAGTGATGCGCAGAAATTCTATGATTTCCTTTTCTCAGCCCCGGCCCAGGAGATTTTCAAAAAATATGGTTATAAGCTTCCGTGAATAAATTAAAGGGCACTATCGTTGATGTTCAATCGTCGCCGGAAATATCCATCGTAGAGGTGGATGTTTCCGGTGATGTCTTTAGTGCCATTGTACTGGAAACGCCAACCAGCGCACCTTACCTCAAAGCCGGCCATCATATCGATATCATTTTTAAAGAAACAGAAGTTTCTATCGCCAAGGATTTATTTGGCCTGATCAGCATCCGTAACCGCTTCAAAGCCCAAATTAAGCGCTTGGACAAATACAGCATCTTGACCACTGTCGTTTTAACTTATAAAACCGCAGAGATAACTTCCATCATTTCCACCAAGTCGGCCCAACGCCTAGATTTAAAAGAAGGCGATCAAATAGAGTGGCTGGTTAAAACTAATGAAGTGTCCTTATGCCCTACGACTTAATCCCTTTGATTTTGACCCTTAAACTTGCCATTATCACGACGGTGATTTTGCTTGTGATCGGCATACCGCTCGCTTATTGGCTTAGTTTCACCAAAAGCCCGTTTAAATACCCATTGGAAGCGTTAGTTAGCATGCCTTTGGTTTTGCCCCCGACGGTTTTAGGTTTTTATATTTTAGTTATGTTTAGTTCCTATTCATGGGTGGTATTTTCTTTTATGGGGCTGGTGATCGGCTCCGTGATCTTTAGTTTGCCGTTTATGGTCAATCCGCTTAAGGCCGGTTTTGAAAATATACCTCAGGCCTTGATTGATGCGTCTGAAACATTAGGAAAATCCCGCCGGGAAACCCTTTTAAAAGTGTTGCTTCCTAATATGAGACCTGCCGTACTGACGGCTATTGTCATGGCTTTTGCCCATACGATCGGTGAATTTGGGGTGGTGCTTATGATCGGCGGGAACATCCCCGGCGAGACCCGCACGGCATCCATTGCTATATTCAGCGAAGTCGAAGCGCTTAATTATCAAACCGCCAATTTTTATGCCTTAGTCATGCTGATCATTTCATTTAGCTTATTGCTGGGGTTGTATTGGATTAACCGTAAATCGATTAGGACGACTTTTTAATGCTTAAAGTCAATGTCACTAAAAAGCTCATGACTGCCGAAGGTGCCTTGGACCTGCGAGTTGATTTTGATGTAGAGAAGGGTGAGTTTGTTACCTTGTATGGGCCGTCGGGAACAGGTAAGACCACTATTCTGCGCATGATAGCCGGTTTGGTTAAGCCGGATGCAGGATCCATTGAAGTGGATGGACAAATGTGGTTTGATAGCACCAAGGGCATTGATGTGCCTGCACGTTTAAGAAAGACCGGCTTTGTTTTTCAGGAATACAGCCTGTTTCCTAATATGACCGTGCGGGAGAATTTGGAATATGCCTTGGAGGATAAATCACAATCCCATCTTATTGATGAATTTTTGGCCATCGTGTCATTGACCGAGCTGCAGCATCGGAAGCCGGACCACATATCCGGCGGCCAAAAGCAGCGGGTGGCGTTGATCAGGGCTTTATTAAGGCAGCCGCAGGTTTATTTATTAGATGAACCGCTGGCGGCTTTAGATATT
>CAZBJT010000348.1:0-1957 GCA_964492215.1 uncultured Planctomycetales bacterium
GGTCTTGATAAAAAAATCCTGCTTATACTTATCTTTATAGAATTTACGGCGGTTCTTGAGGATCTTGACCACACCCTGACCCACCACCCCATAACCGATCAATCCGATATTAATGCGATCCATAACCGCTCATGCTCCCTTATTCTTTTTTTCAACAAGATCCAGGTCTAACTGGGCTTGAGTATCGACTTTGGTAAAACTGACACGCACCTCATACATCACATTCTTGATCATTTCTTTAACACCGATGACTTTACCTTCAACAGGCGTCACACGCGGCACCACATAAGGGATGCGCAATTCCATCAACAACTCATCATTTTCCTTCAAAGGGCGTGAAGCGACAAAACGCAAACCGCCTTTGCTGATGTCTTTGATGCTGCATAGATCAGCCCTGCCATGAGGCTCATTCTTGATAAAATAAATCACCGTAAAATTTTTTAAAACACGGTCGTCTTTACGCTGATCTTGCCCTTTAAAATCACTCATCTTTAGGGATTCCCCTGCTGCACATTATACCGTTCGATCTTATCCAGGACATCCAGCGCTTGCGGTGCAAGTTGATCGAATTGAATGCGGACCTCGTAAATCAGGCCGGCTATTTTTTCTGCCGTATTCAAGACCTTTCCTTCCATGTAAACGGAATCCGTAATAAAAGGAGTCCTTAAATGAATACCGATGACAGCGCCGGGTGCAAATGAACGGGTGGCCACAAAACACAAACCGCCCTTGCTGATATTGTTCACTTGGGAAATGTCGTATTTGACATCCGCCTTGTCCTTCTCATGGTAAGAAAGGATAAAATTGCGGTAAATGCGGACGTATTGACGGCGGTCTTTAAAGGATTCGCTCATAGGTATTTAACATTAAAAGATAAAAATGGTCGGGACGGTGGGGCTTGAACCCACGACCTCTTGAACCCCATTCAAGTGCGCTAATCCAACTGCGCTACGTCCCGATCATAAAGGTTTAAAGATTAAATATTATACCTAAAGAACCCTTTTTTTGGAAAGGAAATTTGGCGTTTTACGCCCTGACTCTAGAAAGCCAGGCCGTCGATATCGGCAGGTTTTTCGATATTCGAAACCGTTAAAGAAGGGTTGATGCGGCGGATGAGCCCTTTGAGTACTTTTCCGGGGCCTATCTCGATTAAATCGGTAATTCCTTGGGCCATCATATATTCCACTGTAGCCACCCATTGCACGGAAGCCGTGATCTGCTTGGCTAAATTGGCCTTGATTTCCTGGGCGCTGGCTTGAGGCTTGGCATTAACATTGGTAATAACCCCGATGCCGGTTGGGTTAATGACCACCTCATTTAAAACACCGGCAAACTTCTGGGCGGCCGGCGCCATTAATGACGAATGAAAGGCACCGCTGACTGTTAATGGAATCACTTTTTGACCGCCGGCAGCTTTAATAGCCTCTATAGCAGCCTCTACTTTGGCGGCATGACCGGTGATAACAATCTGTTCATTGGAATTAAAATTAGCCACTTCAGCGCCGGTTTGCTGGCAGATGGCCACAAGCTTGTCTTTATCAAAACCGATCACAGCAGCCATGGCCCCCTTGGCTTGCTTGGTCGCTTCTTCCATGAAAGCACCGCGTTGCTGAACTAAACGCAACGTGTCTGCGAATGTCATGGCTCCAGCTGCAGCTAAGGCAGAATATTCACCTAAGGATAAGCCAGCTGTATATTTGACGGAAATGTTTTTAAATTTAGGATGGGCTTCAAACGCTTTGAGAGCTGCAATGCTCATGGTGAGGATAGCGCTTTGGCAATAGGCCGTCGTGGTCAACTTTTCTTCCGGACCTTCAAACATCACCTTAGTCAAACCATTCCCACAAATGCGATCAGCTTCATCAAAGATGGATTTAGCTTGAGGAGAATTCTGATAAAACTCCAAACCCATGCCGACTTTTTGTGCGCCCTGCCCTGGAAAAATTAACGCAACATT
>CAZBJT010000349.1:0-1936 GCA_964492215.1 uncultured Planctomycetales bacterium
GTTCGCTTGATCCCGCTTATCCGCAAAAGACTGCTTTGGGGGCTTCGCAACCGGTTTTAGCTTCGAGTGTTTTAATGCGTCCTAATAATTTTGTCATATTCTCCATGACCGGGTCATTGACATGGGCATGGTCTAATTCCATGTCAAGCTTACGGCCTTCCTGCCGGGTGATGCGCCCGGGAATACCGACCACTGTTGAATTAGGCGGCACATTTTTGATGACCACCGCATTGGCCCCGATATAAGAATTATCCCCAATCGTGATATTACCCAAAATCTTGGCACCAGCACCCACCACCACACTGTTTCCAACAGTCGGATGACGCTTGCCGGTTTCCTTACCCGTACCGCCTAAAGTCACACCCTGATACAAAAGCACATTGTTCCCGATGATAGCGGTTTCACCCACCACCACACCCATGCCGTGATCAATGAATAAATTCTTGCCGATGGTTGCAGCCGGATGGATTTCAATACCCGTCCAAAAACGCCCGGCCTGAGACAACCAGCGCGGGACAATGGGTATTTTCCATTGCCACAGCTTATGGCTGATGCGATAGATCACCAAGGCATGCAGCCCCGGATAAAGCAAAAGCACTTCAACCGCGCTTTCGGCTGCCGGGTCACGCTCCTTGACCGCTTTAATGTCGTCGGAGAATAAAATGTAAATCGCCATAAAGGCCACTACTATTGTTAATATGATCACCATAATTAGCTCCAAAAGTTTTGGAAATTAGGGGTAACCCTAATTTCTTGTCCCCTATTTTTTCTTTAATAAAACGACCGCATAAGCGGCTAGTCCTTGTTTGGTGCCGATAAATCCTAAGCCTTCATTAGTACCGGCCTTGATATTCACTTGAGTCTCATCAATCGCTAATTCAAAAGCAATATGAAAACGCATTTTGGACTTATACACCTGCAACTTAGGTTCTTCGGCTGAGATCATCACATCCACATTCTCAACCACCCAACCGCCATCATTGACTTCCTGATTCACCTGCTTAAGCAACAGCGAACTGGAAATATTCTTATATTTAGGATCGGTATTAGGAAAATGCTCCCCAATGTCTCCTTTGCCTGCAGCACCTAAAATAGCATCACAAAGCGCATGCAAGACCACATCCGCGTCAGAATGACCATCGAGCCCATGCGTATGCGGCACCTCAATGCCACCCAACATAAGCTTGCGGCCTTTAACTAACTTGTGCACATCATAACCAAAACCAACACGATAACTCATCAGATCACCCCAGTAAACCAATTATCTAAAAGCAATTCCTGATAATCATTACCAACTTCAGGTGGAAAATCCCCCAAATGTTTCATATCACCCTCTTATATATAACAACATGCATAGATTTAATTTGATTTATTATCAAATTTATTATAATATAAATCAAATTAACGCCCCGGAAGCTTAACGGATAAAGCTCTTCCATGACTACGAAGGTGATGCCGGTTCGAATCCGGCCTGGGGCGTTAACGGTCTTAAGAGTTACCTGGAAGAATTCTTAAGACCACTTCATTCCGCTTGAAAAAGAACGCTAAAACTGATATACTTCTAATAGTCATGGAAGAGCATTAGCTACTGAGGGCCGCGTTTATACGCGGCCTTTTTTATGCCCTGCCCTTCAACTTTGGAAAAGACTTCGCAATCAACAAATCTTCCGGGGTGGTGACCTTAATATTACGATAATCCCCCATCACCATCTTGACTTTCACACCCATCGCTTCAACTAACATCGCATCATCTGTTGCTTCAAAAGTGGTGTACGTCCCCACTTTTGCGTGGGCTTTTAATAGGACGTCCTTATGAAACCCTTGGGGGGTTTGGGCTTCCCATAATAGGCTGCGTGACGGTGTTTCTTTGACGATGCCGGTATTGGCATCGACTTTCTTGATCGTGGCTTTAACCGGTACGCCAACAATAGCGGCT
>CAZBJT010000350.1:0-1926 GCA_964492215.1 uncultured Planctomycetales bacterium
TCACCGATTTTAAGCGGCTTATCGCTGCGCACATAAATGATTCCGTCGACATCCGGGGCATCATAAGCGCTGCGTCCAATATAGGTACCTTCACTGTTCTTTTCTTTTTCTTCAATAAGCACGGTCATCCGGCGGCCCACAAAGCCTTGCTGGACATGCTTGGAAATTTCCTGCTGGTCGCGCATCAAGATATCCAGGCGCTCCTTCTTTACCTTCTCAGGCACATGATGGCTCATGCCGGCGGCAGCTGTATCTTCTTCCTTGGAATAAACAAAGACACCCACCCGTTCAAATTTCGATGCTTTGACAAAAGCGCGCATTTCTTCAAAATCAGCTTCTGTCTCGCCGGGCAGCCCGACGATAAACGTGGTGCGCAAGAATCCCTGCGGCATGGCCTTACGGATCTTGGCAATTAAATCCCGGGTACCCTGGGTCGTAATATTACGGTTCTGCTCTTTTAATAAATGATCGCTGATATGCTGCAACGGCATGTCGATATATTTACAAATCTTAGGTTCGCTGGCCATGACTTCAATCAGCTCGTCGGTCATATGGGCCGGGAACGCATAAAGCAAGCGTATCCATTGAATATTGTGGCAAACCTTAACCAACTCTTTAAGCAGCTTGGCCAAACTTTTCTGACGGTAAATATCCATGCCATAGGCCGTGATGTCCTGGCCGATGATATTGATCTCTTTGACCCCTTTGGCATCTAAATCCTGCACTTCTTTAACCACTGATTCAATGGTGCGTGAGATAAATTTACCCTTGATTTTGGGGATGGCACAAAAAGAACAGGCATTAAAGCAGCTTTCGCATATTTTGACATAAGCAAAGTGCTTAGGGGTCAATTGCATCTGCTCGGTATTCTGCTCACGGTTAAGGGTCGGGGTGCCTACAAAAGCATCCACCTCGCCTAATTCTTTCACTAAATCTTTACCATAACGCTGGGCCAAACAACCCGCCACAATCACCTTCTTGATCTTGCCTTGTTTTTTTAATTCAAGCAGGTCTAAAATGGTATCAATGCTTTCCTGGCGGGCCGCCTCAATGAATGAACAGGTATTCACGATAACGGTTTGGGCCTGGTCCACATCGACGATGCGATGGCCGTTCTTTTTTAGACGACCCAGCATCAGCTGAGCGTCCACCAAATTGCGTGCACAGCCCAAATTAATAACGCCGACCTTTTGGCCGGCGCTCAAACGCTCGTGTTGCAAATCTTTAGTTGTTTTCATTTCTTAACGCTTAAACCTTCTTTGGTAATAATGACTTTCTTGGCCCGGCGCTGATCATCGCCCAAGGTGCCGATATGCTTGCCATTGACTTCCATGTCCAGCTCATTGATGTTCTTGCCGGCTAATTCAATCTGATCATTGGCATTCCATATTTCCATGGTACCTTTTTTCATTTTCATTTGAAAGACGATCTTGCCGTCGGCCTTGACCTGTATGGAGGTGTCCTTGGTGGCACGCACGGCCAAAGCCACGCGCTGGCCCACCGCACTTTTGATCTTCATCTCATCCGTTGATGCCGACGGAACAATGGCCTCTTCTGATTTGCGGGGCTGTTCTTTGGGCTTCACCGGTGTTTTGACAACCACGGCCTTAGATTTAGGCCTGGCCTTCATATGGGCGGACACACAGCCCACGAATTTCACCAGCACAAAAATAGCGACGGCAAATCCTAAAAAACGCATCACCATACGGCGGTTCTTAGGCTGCCACCATAGACTTACGGATTCCTGTAGATTCTCTTTTATCACATAACTTGACTGCACCGGTTTGGCAATCTTAGGCCTAGGTATTGATTTAAACGGCTTAATAACGGGCTTTACCGCAGGCTCCGGCTTAGGGACACTTTGTATGCCGTATTGGTTTAAGGCGATCACCGGATCAACACCCAAGAACTCGGCATACATTTTGA
>CAZBJT010000351.1:0-1920 GCA_964492215.1 uncultured Planctomycetales bacterium
GATTGGTTTAATGGTTTTGGTCGTGGTCCGTTCTTTTGGGCAATTAGCTATTAGAAAAACCAATTATCAACTGGCCCAGGAAACCGCCGGAAAGATCCGTTTATCGATTTACAAGCAGGTGCAGGACTTATCCCCGACGAGGTTAAAGCTGATGGATCCGGGCATGATCCTCACCCGTCTTTCAAATGATACAGATACCATACGCCGTTTTTTAGCGAATGAAGTTTTAGAAGGGGCCATGGCGATGGTCAGTATTTTATTACTGACCGGCATGTTATGGTTTTTGAATCGATGGCTGGCTTTGGCCATGATGATAGTCATGCCTTGCTTGGCGTGGTTGTGTGCAAGGACAGTGCCGGGCCTCAAGCAGGGGTATGCCGCCATGCAGGACATGCATGGGCGGCTTATGCAACAGGCCGGCGAGTCTTTACAGGCGTCCGGCTTGGTGCGCGCCATGTGTTTGGAAAAGCAATTGCAGCAGCGTTTTGCCTCGTTACAAAAAGGCCTGATCAATATCAGCCAGGACAATTATGTGTTCGGTACGCATTTGACCGCTGCGATAGAAGTGGTCAATGGCGTGGCCATTACGCTTATTTTATGCGTGGGCGGACTGGCTGTGGGTCAGGGGCATATGAGTGCGGGGACACTGGTTGCTTTTTATATGTATTGGCTCATGCTATTAAGTCCCATCATGCGTTTGGGCAGTTTACAAAATAGTTTTCAAGAAGCCTCCAGTGCCATGGGTAAGATTGAAGAGTTCCTCTCAGTAAAGGACCATGCCCCGGCGACCAATGTTTCAGGCGCGGTATCAAAAACATTGCAGGGCGATATATCTTTTAAGGGTGTCAGTTTTTCTTATAATGCGGCTGTGCCTGTTATCAAAGACCTTGACTGGCGCATCCCCATGGGGCAAACCGTGGCGATTGTGGGGGAAAGCGGGGTGGGCAAAACCACCTTGATGCAGTTATTGCTGCGTTTTTATGATCCGCATGCCGGTTCTATTCTTGTCGACGGGCATGATTTGCGTTCATGGGACCTGGAGGCTTATCGCCGGCAAATCGGTGTGGTTTTACAGGACAATCATATATTCAGCGGTACCATCAAAGACAATATCCTTTTAGGTAATGATGGTGCCGGTGATGAGCAAATGCGTTGGGCTGCGCAAACAGCATGTGCGGATGAATTCATCAGTCAAATGCCTGAAGGGTATGATACGCGTGTCGGCGAGAGGGGTTTGCGGTTATCAGTGGGCCAGCGGCAACGCCTGGCTTTGGCCCGGGTTTTAATACGGCGGCCGCGGCTTTTATTGCTGGATGAAGCCACCTGCGCATTGGATGCATTTTCAGAGAACCGGGTGCAAAAGAACATTCGCCTGGCTTGCCCTGATGCTACGATTGTGATCGTTGCTCACCGGTTTTCCAGCATTATGGATGCAGGCTCTATTTGTGTGCTTCAGGGCGGTCATATGATCCAGCAAGGCGGGCATGATTATCTTTTGAGTCAGGGCGGGCTTTATAGTAAGCTATACCACGAACAATTTAAATGACCTCGTCTGCTCAAGAATCGCCTACAGAAAATACCCTATGCACATGTATAAGTGGATTCCCCGACGCTTATGGCAACAGATCTTTCTTATTATTGTAGGTTTGGTGGTCATTCCGCTGGTCATTTTGGGGTCATTATTGATCCGCACCAGCCAAAAAGCCATTGAAGAAATGGTCAACCGGGATTTAAAGCAAATTGCTTTGCATGCCACCGGTGAAGTGCTCAAAGAGTATGAAGGGGCGTATCATGCCTTGGATGCCACGGCGTCCATTTTAGGGACATTGCACGCGGATGCCTGGCGGCAGGAAACGGTCGTAGTCGAGTTGTCCTTAAAGTACCCGTCGTTGCGCCATGTCTGTTCGGTGGATTTACAAG
>CAZBJT010000352.1:0-1914 GCA_964492215.1 uncultured Planctomycetales bacterium
TGTTTATCTCCATGACCCTGACCTTCGCCTGGAGGCTAATGACGATATTTTAGCCAAGATATTGTCTTCCAATATCCTCGGTATTACCTTTGGTCCCGGCTCACCGTTTACCAGCACTATGATCCATTTATTGGTCAAAGGTATACCTGAAGCATTGATGGCCCGCCGCAGCCGCCGGGACATCCCGATCATTTTTATCTTTAACGCCACCATCGATAATGAGAGCTTCCGTTATACGATCGAAGAGCTCATTACCTTTATTGAGAGAAAGACCGGCAAGAGATTTTCTGATATGTTCACTCGCATCACGGTCAATACATTCGATACCACCAAGCTCGAGGAAGCTGAAGGCAAGACAGGACCTCAACCTGCGCGTTGGTATGTGGACACGATCATCGGGAAACGTGAGATTGTCCATACGTTGGGCTTGAATTATGTGGCCTTTTTGAAAGGTCAATACAAAGTCAAGTTGGTTGAGCAAAGGAAAAACGGCAAACCCATCCGCGATGATGACGGTAACTTTATCATGATCAAAGAGGAAGATACGGATGGGACCGGTGCGTATGTCGCGATCGATAATCCTACCTGGGAACAATACTTGGAATTCAAGCTCGAGCAGCTTAATAGTAAGATTTATGAAAAAGTCAGTCCTGAAGTCCGTAAGGATGCCGGTGCGGAATCAGAAGGTGCTAAGAAAGCCCGTGGTACCTTCCATTTAAGCCGCAAAGGCATCTTGAAACTGAAGGAAAAATACACCGAGAATGAAGAGAAAAAATCGTTCGGCCTTAATGTCAGTGAAGATGTATTCATGGCCGGTATCGAATTCCGCCCGGCCCGCAAGCCAGGTGAAAAGGCCAAACCTGCCATCGGCTTCCTGGATGAGTTTACGATTTTCGCTATCGGCGATATTTTAGGCTTAAGTCATCATAATACTATTCTAACCAAGGCATATAAAGCAGTGGCACGTGAGATCAAGCTGGGGAATTCTGACGGTCAGGGTGATTTTGCCAATATTTTTGAGCAGGATGTTTTACGTAAAGCCATGGAAAGGGCCATGGAAAAAGAAGGGCATGACTTTACCATTAAATATTTCAATCAAATGTCTTCAAGCAGTTTTGCACGGGTGGTCGGTAATGAGTTGGTCAAAGAAAATGCGGCCCGCAATAGAAGACCGGGTATGGGGGTGACTTTAGCGGCAGAATTAAGTTTAAGCGATACTAATCAAAAGAATTGGGAAAACATGATGCAGTATGTCATGGATAAAATCAGATACTATGCCGGACCTAATGGGTTTAATCAGATACAGGCAGCCAAATCTTTGCGCGTGAATATCAGTTCAATTTTACGCACGGTCGACATGGGCAATGGGTCACCTGAGAGTATAAAGGCAGCTTATGACAAGTTGACTGAGAATTTAGGCATGGTCCAAGACAGGATCAAGACCGCATTGCCGGAAATCGATGAAGTGCCGGTGGACAGCTTGGAAGATATGCTGGCGATGATCATGAGCCATACCGCACCGATACGGTTGCAAGCGGCACGCATCAGCTATGACCGTACGACTGGCATCTATTATGTGGAAGTGATACCCGCCGATGAATCCAAATCATCGAACCTGGATACGAAGTTGAAATTACAGCAAGAGTTAAAAGAGATCCCCATGGGGCATAAGCTGTCACATTTTAATAGATTACGTATTAGCTTAGGCTGGAGTAATGAGATTTTGGACAATGAACAGATCAAAGAAATCGAAAGCATCAATAAGGATAAAGACATCGATGGATTTAAAAGCCTGCCGGTATTTACCGTTGGTGAGTTGAAGGTCGTGGTGTATGGCGACCGTGAACATAAAACTAAGGTCGCCGAACAAACCTTACGCTTAGGCCAGCCGCAAGCCGCCACCTTCAGTGTGCA
>CAZBJT010000353.1:0-1902 GCA_964492215.1 uncultured Planctomycetales bacterium
TCTTTACGGTAGGCCTTAAGCGCGGCATTGGCTTCCCCCCTAAAATCGTCAGGGCTTGCCATGCTCAAAAAGCGGCGTATTTCTTCTCCGCTTAAATGAATGATGGTGGATATATCGGCTTTGGGTATATAAGTACGCAAGGTCTATAGCTCAGACTTTACATTGGGTCCGGTAATATATGTAACCACGTCGATAAATTCTTTGACCTTCTTGCCATCTTTCTTACCCGGTTCCTGCTCGACCGAACTGTTCACATCGACGGCATAAGGCCTTAACCCATTGACCGGCTCAATGACATTCTGATTATTTAAACCGCCTGAAAGAATAATAGGAATGTTCATGGATTTAACTTCCTTGAGCAGCTTCCAATCAAACGGTTTTCCAGTGCCGCCATAGACGTCTTTATCGAAGGTATCAAATAAAAATGCATCGACTTTAAACGGCTCTAAATCCTTCGGATTAAAATTATCCCCGACACGGATGACTTTGATGACTTTCACATTCAAACGGCGCAGGCGTTGGCAAAAATGATGGTCTTCATCCCCATGCAATTGCACGACCCTAATACCGGTGTGGTCAATAATATCGCGTATGGCCCCCTGCCCTTGGTTGACAAAAACACCGACGGGTGTCACAAAAGGCGGCAAAGCTTCAATGATCTTCTTGGCTTTAAACGGTGCCACAGAGCGCGGGCTTTTCTTATAAAAAATAAAACCCAAGGCCCAGGCCCCGCAATGGGCAGCTTTTAAGGCGTCTGCTTCATTGGTGATACCACAAACTTTAATTCGTACCATGCATCACTTCCTTTATTTTAGCACCGATATCATCAGCACTCATGAATGTTTCGCCTATTAAAACCGCATGCGCACCGGCTTCGCGCACACGTTCAATGTCTGCATGGCTCTTTAATCCGCTTTCCGCCACAATCACCTTACCCGGCGGTATGCGCGGGATCATCCTTAAACAATTAGCTACATCCACTTTTAATGAACGCAAATCACGGTTATTAATGCCGATGATCTCTGCATCCACATCAAGGGCACGTTCGATTTCATCTTCATTATGCACTTCAATTAAGCAGTCCAGCCCCAACGCATGCGCCGCTGCCATCAAATCGCGCATTTGATTATCTTCCAGCATGGCCACGATCAAAAGCACAGCTGATGCGCCATTCACCGACCCTTCATAGATCTGGCATTCATCAATGATAAAATCCTTCATCAAAATGGGCACCGGCGAATTTTCGCTGACCTGGTTCAAATATAAAAACCGGCCTAAAAAATATTTATCTTCCGTCAACACAGAAATTGCGGCAGCGCCATTGTCCTTATAAATCTTGGCGATCTTCATCACATCAAATTCATCACGGATAAGCCCCATGGACGGAGATGCCTTCTTGATTTCGGCAATCAAGTTGATCTGCCCGGGCCTGGCGATAGCTTTCTTAAAGATCTCATAACGCCGCATGCCCTGAGGCTTCATATTCTTCTTTAAGTTGTCGTAATAGGCGCGCTTGGCTGCAATCAATTCGCGTTTATAAGCGGCGATGGTTGTCAAGAAATCAGCGGACACGGTTGGTAAACTCCTTTAATTCTTCTAACTTGCGTAAGGCCCGGTTTGAATCAATGGCATGTTCAGCCATGCGCATACCCTGCATTAAATTATCCACCGCTTGAGTGGTATATAAAGCATAGGCCGCATTAACGATCACAATATTACGCCGCGCCCCTTTTTCACCTTCCAAAATACTTAAGGCAATGGCAGCGTTTTCCTGAGCATTACCACCGGCTAAATCTTCTATATTAGCCCGGGCAATCCCCAGCTCGTCAGGGTCAATGTCATAAGAAATAATTTCCACACCATTGTATTCGCTCACAAATGTCTTATCGGTAGTTGTTATTT
>CAZBJT010000354.1:0-1888 GCA_964492215.1 uncultured Planctomycetales bacterium
TACCTATGTTAGCTATTTATTGGATAGGGGGCATTATTGCAGTAGGTTTATTTATTTACCTTTTAATAGCTCTTCTTAAACCGGAGATATTCTAATGAATCTCAATGATTTTATTCAAATAAGCATTTATCTTTTAGTGTTGCTTTTAGCGGTCAAGCCCCTGGGGGTCTACATGGCACGTATTTATGAGGGTACGCCAACGGGCCTAAATACTTGGTTTGGCGGCATAGAACGTTTCATTTATCGCTGTTGCGGTGTTAAGGAACAGCAGGGTATGACTTGGAAAGAATATGCTGTTGCCTTGATACTGTTTAATATCTTGGGCCTATTGGTGGTTTATGCCATGCAGCGTTTTCAGGCTGTGCTTCCTTTAAATCCAATGGGCATGGGTGCTGTGTCGGCGGATTCTTCCTTTAATACAGCAGTCAGTTTCGCAACAAACACCAATTGGCAGGGTTATGGCGGGGAAAGTACCATGAGTTATTTGACTCAAATGCTTGGGTTAACTGTACAGAATTTCGTTTCTGCAGCAACGGGCATGGCGGTTTTGGTGGCTTTGATCCGGGGATTCATTCAAAAACAAATGAATACCATTGGGAATTTTTGGGTGGATTTGGTTAGGACTACTCTTTATATCTTGATCCCCTTATCGTTGATTCTGTCGGTGGCTTTAGTATGGCAGGGAATGCCGCAAACATTTAATCAAAGTGCCACCGCTACATTGGTGCAGGCAACTAAAGATAGTGCTGGTAAGGCAGTCACAGAACAGACGATTGCTTTAGGGCCAGTGGCTTCTCAAATTGCCATCAAACAATTGGGCACCAACGGGGGCGGGTATTTTAATGCCAACTCCGCCCATCCATATGAAAACCCAACACCGTTATCAAACTTCCTGGAAATGCTGGCCATTCTATTAATTCCGGCAGCATTGTGCTACACCTTTGGATTCATGGTGCGGGACCGTAAACAAGGTTGGGCATTGCTTGCGACCATGCTGGTTATTTTTATTCCTTGTCTGTTGATCGTCACAAACATGGAGCAAAAAGGAAATCCCTTATTGGATAAGATTGGCATTAACCAAAGTGCAACGGCCTTTCAGCCAGGCGGCAATATGGAAGGCAAAGAAATCCGTTTTGGGATAGCCAACTCTGCTATTTGGGCCGTGGCCACAACGTCAGCGTCCAATGGCTCTGTCAATGCGATGCATGATTCATATACACCGCTAGGTGGCATGATCCCCATGTGGTTGATTCAGTTGGGAGAGGTCATTTTTGGTGGGGTAGGCTGCGGACTTTACGGCATGATTGCTTTTGTGATCATCGCTGTTTTTATAGCAGGGCTTATGATTGGCCGCACACCTGAATATTTAGGCAAGAAGATTGAAGCTCATGAAATGAAAATGGCATCATTGATGGCCTTGATCCCGCACATCTTTATCCTTATCCCAACGGCTATTGCTGTGATGACGGTCGCCGGAAAAGCAGGGATTGCTAATCCCGGGCCGCATGGATTTAGCGAAATCCTTTATGCGTTTTCTTCGGCAGCCAATAATAACGGCAGCGCTTTTGCCGGACTGTCAGCGAATACGGTTTTTTATAATACGGCCTTAGGGTTGGCCATGTTCTTTTCTCGCTTTTGGCTGATCATTCCGATTCTGGCCATTGCCGGTTCTTTATCAGCCAAGAAAATTGTACCGGTAAGCCAAGGGACGTTACCGACGCATACACCGCTTTTTGTCTTCTTTTTGGCTATGGTGGTCTTGATTGTGGGAGCACTGACATTTTTTCCGGCCTTAGCTTTGGGGCCTATTGTTGAACACTTGATGCTAACAGCTTCTTAAAGCCAGAGGATTCTTATGAAAAAGACATCTAATACAATTACATCATTG
>CAZBJT010000355.1:0-1877 GCA_964492215.1 uncultured Planctomycetales bacterium
ATTGAGGGTCTTTTTCTTCTTGATTGATCGTCGGCGGTAAAATATTGCGTTCGAACATCAAGGAACTTAAAGCCAACTCAATCCCATTAGCACCAGCTAACGGATGACCGATCATGGATTTAACTGACGAAATCGGGATATTATAAACCTGCTTACCTAAAGCCATCTTATACGCACTGGTTTCAAAGACGTCATTTTGACGGGTGGATGAACCATGCGCGCTAATGTAATCAATCTCTTGGGCTGTGATGCCGGCATCAGCCATGGCTAATGTGATGCTGTCAGCCATTGCATCCCCTTCCGGCGGTAAATCAGTCATATGATAGGCATTGCAGGTGGTGCCAAAGCCCGTGACTTCACAATAAATACGTGCCCCGCGCTTCTTGGCATGCTCTAATTCTTCCAAGACCAAGAGACCTGCTCCCTCAGAGATAACAAAACCATTACGCTTATTATCAAAAGGCCGTGAGGCTTTTTGAGGTTCATCATTATGTACTGACAAAACATTCACGGTATCAAACGCCCCAAAAGTAATGGGCGTGATTGGCGCTTCAGAGGCTCCACAGATCATAATATCGGCATCACCATCTTGAATACTTTCCAAAGCAAAACCGACGGAATCAGTACCGGCAGTGCAACCTGTTGAGATCGTATTGCAAACGCCCTGCAACCCATATTTCGCAGACACTTCGCTGGATGGCGTATTGAACATAGCGGCATCGTAGAGGTCTGGGCGGACAATGGCTGGATTAATGGGCTTTGTCCCACTGTCCGTCACAAGAGCAAATTCTTCTTCCATGTATTTGGTGCCGCAAATGGCATTAGCTAAAGACACGCCCATGCGCTCGCGATCCACCTGATCCAAATTTAATTTAGAGTCTTGCAAAGCCATGCGGGCAGCCACCATGGCAAACTGTACATATCGGTCCATGCGCATGGCATCTTCAAAAGATAAACCTAAAGCCACAGGATCAAAATCTAATACTTGCGCGGCAATTTTGGTGTTGAAGATAGACACATCGAATTCTGTCACCCGACGAATAGCTGACACGCCTTTGATCATCGCCGAAAAACAAGCGTCATTGCCTATGCCATTGGGGGACACAATACCCACCCCGGTTACCACTACCCTTCTTTTTTTCATTATCAATGCCTCAATGTTTCATCCATTAAATTGTTGTGCGAAGCGATAACTTGCCACAATGGGCCTCCGGAAACCTTGGGATCACATTTCTTCCAGGTCATGGTGTAACGTCGAATCACACGCTTACCACCTTCAGCATTAACTTCCACTGTAAAAATTAAATATTGTAAAATGGCAAGGTCACCATGGAGCTTCATCTGAATAGGACGTAATTCAGCAATGGCAATATTGGTACTCTTAGTCCAGAAACCGACCCATTTCAAAAGCCAAGGACGGTCAACCGGAATTGGACTTTCATGGCCATAACCAATCATTTCAGGATGAATATATTTAATGAATTCATCGACATTTTTAGTAATCAATAAATCCCAATGCTCATCTAACCCCCTCCATACCTCTATCTGGGTCTCATTCCAATATTCAGGAATCCATGACGTGCGTTTTAAACCTAAAGATTCGGCAGTCTTTGCCATGATGAATTCTCCTATGATAGGTTAAATGCCTTCTTTACATATTCAACCGTAAAATATTTTCCCGTGCGTTCAACCTCATGCACCATATCGACGACTTTCTCATTCAATGGCGTTTGCAGGTGAAAATGCTTGGCTAAATGCACCACTTCCCCATTGATAAAATCAATTTCACTGGTCTTGCCGCGCATGATGCTTTGCAAAATAGAACCATATAAAGGTTCTTTGCTTAATGAGGTCAGCGTCTTGTTTATGATACCGAC
>CAZBJT010000356.1:0-1877 GCA_964492215.1 uncultured Planctomycetales bacterium
CCAGCCTTATTTCTTATTTCACTAAAGGCAGTGAGATCTCCCGCGGCCTGACTTACATCGACCGCAATGGCGGCAGCAGCCCCTTGATTTTGGTGGTGAAAGCCAAGAATGGCGAGAAGCTCGACAGCGATCACGCCTATCATCAGTTATGGAAATTACAAAAGGCACTGGAGCAATATTCAGCGGTGGGGACCGTTATTTCCCTGCCGGTGCTCATGGCTGAAGCCAAACGGTCATTGATCGCCTCATTCCTCTCCTGGGAATGGCTTTTGAATATCCTGCAGCAGCCGCAATTCGAAAGCATTTCAAAAAGCTTTATCACCGATGACCACACCCAAGGCCTTTTCTTGTTAAGGATGAATGAGTCCGGCCGTAAAGTGCCGCGGCTTCAAGTGGTGGAAGAAATTAAAAACATCGTCGATATCTATGGATTTAAAGCGGAACTGACCGGCGGCACTTACACATTACAGGGGCGCTTATCCAAACTGGTCAGTTCCAGTGTGATCTTCGGGCTGGGGCAATTGATCCTTATTTTCGCTTTGGTCGCCTGGGTGATTGCGCGGTCACTGCGTATTGCAGCGGCCATTACTTTGAGCATCTGTGTTATTCCGGTGATCGTGCTGGGCACAGTGGGCTGGCTGCGTATACCGCTGGATATCATATCGGCACCCGCCTCAAATATTGCTTTGGGGTTAGGGATTGATTCCATGATCCATATGGTGCGGGCTTATCGACGGGAGAAAAAAGCGGAGAAAAAACCTGAGCAAGCCTGGCAGCATGTCAGGGAGCATTTCTGGCAACCGGTATTGAGCTTTACATTGATCATGGTCTTGGGGTTCGGCATTTTCACCTTCTCTGCCTTCCCATCAACCCAACGCTTCGGCGGGGCCATTGTCTTCGGAACGCTGATCGCGGCACTCACCGCTTTATTCGTTATGCCCTGGGTAGCTCAACTCGATCTGTCGAGATTTAAATGCTGGGGCAAGACCACCCGGAACGTTGTCCCTTGATTGATCTTACTTTCAACTTTAATATCCCCTTCATGCAGCTTGACGATCGTCTGCACAATGTTAAGACCCAAGCCGGTGCCGCGGGTGCTCTTGTCGATGCTAAAAAATTTCTCGAATATCCGGGCTAAATGCTCGGCTGAAATGCCCCGTCCGGTGTCCGTGATGAGCGTGATAACCTTTTGATCTTCACACGTCACCTTGATATGAATACGTCCGCCTTCGGGCGTAAATTTAATGGCATTATCAATGAGGTTAAGGAATAGGCGACGCAAATGAAGCAAATCCCCATAGATCTCGACGGGCCCTTGAGGCAGTGACGTATCGATTTGGATGTTCTTCTTTAAAGACAGGATATCAGCCTGGCCTGAGATGTCCGCAAAGAATTCGCAAAAATCAAAAGACTCAAACTTAAAAAGCTCCGGCTGATATTCCAATTTGGCCAATAAAAGCAAATCCTCGACGGTCTTAAACATACGCTTGGACTCACCCAAAGTGATCTCAAAGCTTTTCTTGTACTCCTCCACACTGCGGTCTTTCCTTAAAATAAGTTCCGCTTCACCCTGGATGATGGTCAATGGCGTTTTTAATTCATGGGCCACGTGATAGCTGAACTGCTCAATATGTTTAAACGATGTGTCCAGCCGCGCGATCATGTCATTAAAGGCATCCACTAAATCTTTCATTTCTACTTCGAAATCTTTGGTTTTAATCCGGGCGCTTAAGTCATGCTGGGTGATGCGGCGGGCCGTGGTGGTGATTTCCTGCACCGGCTCTAAAATACGCGCGGCCAACAGCCGGCCTACGAAGCTAGTCAATAATAAAAAAAGCTGTACGGCAATAAGGATGGAAAGAAGCCATAGATGCATC
>CAZBJT010000357.1:0-1873 GCA_964492215.1 uncultured Planctomycetales bacterium
TAGAGCGACTGCCTCCTAAGCAGTAGGTTACCCGTTCGATTCGGGTCAGGCGCACTTTTACCTCTTTCTATATGGCTCGAGCGTTCTTAAATATTCCGCCGGAGCTATATAACCTGCCGATTGGGCCTGCTCTAAATAACGGATGGCCCCTTGAAAATCATGTGATTTAAAGGAAAGTATCGATAAATTGACAAATGCATTTTGATGCTTGGGGTTGATCGCCACCGTCTTTAAATAAAAAGCGATGGCCTCACCGGTTTGCCCTAAGGTGGCATTCACATTTCCTAAATTATAATAAGCTTCGGCATTCTTAGGGTTTACTTCAATCGCTTTTTCATAATAATTGATCGCATCCCTTAATTCACCCTCGGACTCACTTAAATACCCCAAATTAAACAATGCATCGCTATTGTCCGCATCTAAAGCCAGCACCTTTAAATATAATTGCCTGGCATGGGGATGGTCTCCTAACGCATTAAAAATAATGCCCATATTCAAATACCCCAAGGCAAAACGCGGGTGAAAATGCACCAGGCGTTCATAAATAATCAATGCTGTTTTAAGGTCCCCGCTTTCCTGATATAAATTGGCTAAATTATATAGAGCCTGGGCATAGTTAGGCTGCAGACGCAAAGCCTGGGCATAAAAACGCATGGCTTCATCACGCCCGCCCACTTGCTGGTAGAGAAAAGCCAAATTATAATAATCCACCGCATTATATTTCTTGCGTTTGGATAATTGCTCAAAAGCCGCCAGTATTTCCTCGCGTTTCTCCTGATAGACCACATCATCCGGATGCATGGCAATGGCCTGGCCATAGGCTTCAATCGCTTTGACATACACATCTTCATCGTCAGGGTAATCCTTGATCAATTCATTATAGCTGCCGATGGCCTCGACCGTCTTGCCCGTTTGTGCATACACTTCCCCTAAATTCAGCAAGGCATCTTTGTCTTTGTGGTCTAGCTTCAACGAACTTTGATAGGTTTCAATGGCCTGGCCATAATCACCTGACTCTTTATAAAAATCACCCAATTCATTACGGTACGCAGTGTTATTATCCGTACTGGTGGCAATGGCTTTGCGGTATAAACTAATCACCTGCTCAGCCCTTTGATGCGCATCGGGCAAAGTGCGATAACTTTCCGCTAAACGATAATAAGCCATGGCATTGGGGGCCAAAATGATCTGTTGCTGCCACAACGATGTTGCATCGCGCCACACCAAAGTCTGCTGGTACGTCAGTACACCCAAACCCAAGCCTAATGCCGCCAGCCCCACTAAGAAAAGCACATGAAGTATTTTTTCCTGGGCCTTAAGAAATAAACTTAAACGTTCTAAACCTAAGGCCGCGACCAAACACAGACCAAAAGCCGGCACATACAAGAACCGGTCAGCCACCATGCTGCCCGCCGGCTGCTGGTCAAAGCGTAATTTAATCAGGATAGATAAAAAGAAAAAGGCAAAACCGAATAGCAATCGACGCCGATGCCGCAAACGCCACAGCATAAACCCGGCCAAAATCACCAGCAGCAAGGCCGCTGCAAAATGCAGGTTCAATACGCTGACCGGCTGAGGTAAAAGATAGAGCGGTAATGATGTCAGCGGCACAAAAAATTTCTGCAGATAAAAAAACAATGTCCACGGCCAAATCAGCAAAGCCTTAAAGCCATCATTAAACGGCAAGCGCGCCTCTGGGGCATAACTTAAAGATCCCAGGACTATCGCCATCACGGCATACGGCCATTTGGCCAAGATGGTTTTGATATTCCAACTCTTCCCCTGATACCAATCCCATAATAATAGCACCAGCGGTAAAGTAACGGCCATGGGGCTGGCCAGCAGGCTTAATAACCCCAAGGTCATGGCGGCA
>CAZBJT010000358.1:0-1867 GCA_964492215.1 uncultured Planctomycetales bacterium
AGCAGGATTTTTTTATCAAGACCATCGCGGACCGCAGCATCACCAAGAAAGCCTCACCGGGGTTGGATAATACTTTATTGACCACCGACCATAATCTGGTGCTGAATGATAAAGATATTCATGTGGTGATTGAATTGATCGGCGGCATGAATCCGGCCAAGGATATTATCATGACTGCTTTGCGCAATGGCAAACATGTGGTGACCGCTAATAAAGAATTGCTGGCTAATTGCGGCCAGGAAGTTTTTCGTGAAGCCAATGCCCGCGGCAAAAGTATTTATTTTGAATCTGCCGTCGGTGCGGGTATACCCATTGTCCGTACCATTACCGAAGGCTTGGCCGGCAATAAATTTAACGGCGTATACGGAATCATTAACGGTACCTGCAATTATATTTTGACTGAAATGACCAAGCGTAAACTGACCTTCCAGGAAGCGCTTAAAGAAGCACAGGAAAAAGGCTATGCGGAAAGTAACCCCACGCTCGACATCAACGGCATGGATGCGGCCCATAAGTTAGCTGTGCTGGTTTTCTTGACCCAGGGTAAATTTGTGGGGGTCAAGGAATTTCACGTCGAGGGTATCAACCATATTTCCCATGAAGACATTGAATTTGCGGATAATTTGAATCTAACCATCCGTTTATTGGCCATCGCCAAAAAGATCGGCAATGAGTTGGATGTGCGCGTGCACCCGACACTTATCCCTAAAGACCATTCATTGGCAACCGTCAATGGGGTGGACAATGCCCTTTTTCTCGATACCGATCCTTTGGGTGATATTTTTATCGAAGGCCAGGGCGCCGGGCAGATGACGGCAGCCTCAGGTGTGGTCAATGATTTGATCAATATCGGCGTGCGTAAAGATGCCTTGATACCGGCTTGGACAGGTAATCCGGCGGAGGAAACCGATAAGCTCACCTTACGTAAGATTGATGATGTGGAAACCAGGTTTTATATCCGTTTTATGGTCATTGATAAGCCGGGCGTTTTGTCCATTATCACCGGTGTATTAGGCCAATATAATATTTCCATTGCCTCAGTCAATCAGAAGCAAGAGAACAAAGGCTCAACTGTGCCGGTTGTCATGTTGACCCATGGCGCTAAAGAACATTTGGTGCGTGAAGCCTTGGAGCAAATTACTCACCTCGCTGTTGTCCGCAGTAAACCCGTGGCTATCCGTATGGAGAAGTTATGATGCGTTGGACAGGGCTTATTAATCATTACCGGGAGTATTTACCGGTAAGCGATAAGACCCCCGTGGTCACTTTATATGAGGGCAATACGCCTTTAATACCGGCGGAGTCTTTAAATAAAATCACCGGCCTGCAGACTTTTTTGAAATTCGAAGGTCTTAATCCAACGGGTTCTTTTAAAGACCGCGGCATGACCATGGCTATTTCTAAGGCCAAGGAAAAGGGTGCCACGGTTGTGATGTGCGCCTCAACGGGAAATACTTCGGCATCTGCTGCGGCTTATGCGGCGAGGGCTGGCATGAAGTGTGTTGTATTAATTCCCGATGGTAATATTGCCATGGGTAAATTGGCGCAAGCCATGGTGCATCAAGCCCAAGTGTTGGCGATTTCAGGAAATTTTGATGATGCTTTAAATTTGGTTAAGGACATTACTTCCAATTATCCGGTGGAATTAGTTAATTCACTTAATCCATTCCGTATTGAAGGACAGAAGACCGCTGCCTTTGAGATTTGTGATTTTTTGGGTGATGCGCCGGAATTCCATGCCATACCCGTCGGTAATGCCGGTAATATTACGGCGTACTGGAAAGGCTATAAGGAATATAAATCAGCCGGTAAGTCGCAGACTTTGCCTCATATGCTAGGTTTCCAGGCGGCAGGTGCAGCACCCATC
>CAZBJT010000359.1:0-1861 GCA_964492215.1 uncultured Planctomycetales bacterium
TTATTGCTTTCTCTGAATACAACATATATAAAAACCTAGTAAATAATGGCTTCTATCTACGCATAAGAACTCTAGTACCTGCGGCTATCACAACAAATTGATTTTCTATATCGAGCAAAAATTTCTTAAACTCAATCAAATCGACTAATATAGACTTCATATTCTCAATATATGTTACTTGGTCTATATTCTTATTTATAACACCCTCACAAATTCCATTATATGTCGTATTAATCATATCCATATCTTGATTTAGTCTTCTTAAACAAACTTTAAATGACAAAACCTGATTCATAAATGCCAAATTTCTCATGTCCAGTAACAAAGCTTCATCGAAATCTATCCTTTGAAATTTATTTCTATAAAAAATAAACTGATTCTTTTGAACAGATTCTTGTAAACAGGAACAAAAACCATCAACGGTAAGAACGTTCACCGCGGAATCATCGACTTTTTCCAGACAAAAATGCTCTAATTTGACTAATGCATTATAATTCCTAACTTGCCGTTCATAAATTTTGTTAGAGACATCCGCTAATCGCATAAACAAAAAAGCAGAAAATGCTCCAATAAATGCAGCCCAATAACTTTCCATACAATAATCCTTATAATTAAAGCTTATCGTACTTTGTATGCTTACCCTTGGATTTTGCTATAGGGTATTTCTTCGCATTCTTGAGCATCTTCTGATCAATAGCCTCAGGGATATTGATACCCAAATTATCAGCCAATTCAAAAAGATAAATGGCCACATCGGCTATTTCATCAGCTAATTCGTCCTTACTTTCTTTACCATGCTGCTCTACTTCCGGCACTGATTTCCACTGAAAATGCTCCAACACTTCCGTCGCCTCTAAAACCAAAGAAAGTGCCACGTCTTTATGATTATGGAATTGCTTCCAGTCACGGTCGTCACGAAATTTCCTGATCTTGGCGGTTATTTGTTTAATGTCTGAAGGCATATGTAATTAGGAATTGATCACACGCAAGAATATGTCGCTAAAACGTTCCAACTTTTGTTCGCCCACACCGAAGACTTGAGCGAATTGGTTCTTTGTTTTGGGGCGGCGTTGGCACATATCGATCAAGCTTTTATCAGAAAAAATGACATAGGGTGGCACAGCTTTTTGATCAGCCAATTGTTTGCGCTTAGCCCGTAATTTCTCGAAAAGCTCCTGATCATAGTCACTGGTATTGCTTTGCTTGACCGTAGCTGTTTTTGATCGTGGGGCTTCATCCCCCAGGCGGTAGCCACGGAATGGGCGGCGATTGCTTAATACCTCATAAGAAGCTTTATTAAGACTCAAGACACCATATTCTTCTTCCTTATCCAGCAAATCGTGCAGCAAGAATTGCTGCACCAAATATTGCCATTGCTTAATGGATAAGGCCTTGCCGACCCCAAAGGTCTTGCAGGAATCATGATTATAATTAAGAACCTTCTCTGCACTGCTGCCGCGCAGGACATTGATGACATGCATGGCGCCAAAACGCTCTTCTGTTTCGCTGACACACTGAATAAATTTAACCGCCTCGACGGTTAAATCCACGGTATCTTCCTTAGGCTTGACGCAATTATCGCATAAGCCGCAATCTTCAATGGTGTAATTCTCGCCAAAATAAGTGATCAACGGGATACGGCGGCATTGATGGCTTTGGGCATAACCCACCACCGTATTCAAATGGTTCAATGCCACCCGCTTTTGAGCAAGGTCGGTCTTCTGGTCGATGAAATAACGGATCTTGGCCCCATCACCGGGGGAAAAAAGTAAAAGGCAATGCGATGGCAGACCATCACGCCCAGCCCGGCCGGTTTCCTGATAATAGGATTCAATGTTTTTAGGCAAATCATAATGGATGA
>CAZBJT010000360.1:0-1854 GCA_964492215.1 uncultured Planctomycetales bacterium
AAGGCTCAAAGGCAGATGGCATTAAAAAGAAATCGGATGCGGCATAAATCTTATGGGCGATGCGCTCGTCGAATTTTAGGTATTTGCCCACCTGATAAGGATGGCGTGCGGCCGCCTCTTCGATTTGGCGGTGATATTTTTTCTCCCCCACACCTGTGAAAACCACGTGGCCTCCTAAACGCACAATGTCATCAATGACCTCCAAAATCAAATCGACACCTTTTTGATGGCAAAGCCGGGCTACAAAGCCAAACATCGGCACTTTTTCTTTCAAAGGCATATCAAGCGCCGCCTGGATAACGATCTTATTCTGGGCTTTTTGAGCCGGGGCCTCGGCCAAGCTGTAAGGAAAATCCAAAAATGGATCATCCTTAGGATTCCAGGCCTCATAATCAAGCCCATTTAAAATACCATAAATATCGCTGCGGCGATTGCGCAACACGCCGTCTAAGGCACAACCAAAATCAATGGTCTGCATCTCTTTGGCATACTGCGGACTAACGGTCGTGATGGCATCGGCAAAAATAATACCACCTTTGAGTATATTGACCTGATCGTAGAATTCCACGCCTTGAGTGTGGAACAAATGGCCATTAATATTAAGCTTATAATATTCTTCCCGAGGGAAAACCCCCTGGTAGGCCAAATTATGAATAGTCAGCACCGAGCGGGTATTTTTATAAAAAGCATCTTTTTGATAATTGGTCTTTAATAAGATCGGTATTAAGGCTGTATGCCAGTCGTGGCAATGGATGATATCGGGGCGGAATTTGATTTCTTTAAGCAAGCGCAATGAAGCATGGCAAAAGTAAGAAAAACGCTCTAAATTATCTTTGTAATCAACCCCGCCGTCGCCGTAAAGCCCTTCACGGCCGAAATAATGATTATGCTCGATAAAACAGACCCGCACATTGTTGCCGATGCGAATATCAACGGAAGGCGCATTGACCTTAGATGCTTTATAGCGGGGGGTGATAACCACCACCTCATGCCCTAATTTCTCCAGCACCAACGGTAAAGCGCCGCAGACATCGGCAAGCCCGCCGGTCTTGGCAAAAGGAACCACTTCGGATGCACAAAAGACGATTTTCATTTTTCTATTTTCTCCATCTCAAGCCAATCAGCCCCCGCCTTAAGTGACGCTTCCAGAGGCACTGAAATATCCATGGCATGTTCCATTTCGTGACGGACAAAAGCAGCGGTTACTTTTAATTCATCCTTGGGGACATCAAAAACAAGTTCATCATGCACGGTCATGATCATGGTGGACCCGGATTTCTTCTGGACTAAGCCGCGGCTGATATTGACCATCGCTAATTTGATCAAGTCCGCGGCCGTACCCTGCATGGGCGCATTAATGGCCTGGCGCTCGGCAAACTGGCGTAAGCCCATATTGCGGTTATTGATGTCCGGCAAATAACGGCGGCGATTAAACAGCGTCGTGACATAGCCAAGGTCACGGGCCTTTTGGATCTCACTGTCTAAAAACCCGCGCACTTTAGGGTAACGCAAGAAATACCGGTCGATAAAATCCTGGGCTTGCTGGATGGACACATCCAAATCTTTGGCCAGCCCAAAAGCACTCATGCCATAAATGATGCCGAAATTAATACGCTTGGCTGCATACCGCATTTTATCATCGACATCTTTTTCCGCGATATCAAACATCAGTGACGCGGTGTAACGGTGAATGTCCCCTTCTCCTTTAAACGCTTTTTTCAAACTCTCATCCACGGCTAAATGCGCCAAAATGCGTATTTCCATTTGTGAATAATCCGCCGACAAAAGCACATGGTCTTTGGCATACGGAATAAATGCCTTGCGGATGCGGCGACCTAAATCGGTACGGATAGG
>CAZBJT010000361.1:0-1846 GCA_964492215.1 uncultured Planctomycetales bacterium
ACAATCAGCTGCCGGGAGCGATAACGGCGGTGCTGTTTGGGCCAATGCTAATTTCAGCGTGGATGACAAGGTCAATAAAATGAAGACCGAACTCAAACTTACCGATCAGCAGGCGGATGCCGTGCGGCCTATTTTAGAGGACTATAAGGCGAAAATGGAACAGATCAATGTGGATAAGGAACAAAAGTTGAGTAATGTTCTTTCTGTTGATCAGATGAGCCAGTATAGAACCTTGAAAGATAAGTATCATCAGGATTTGAAATCATTGTCCGATTCACAAGCGGCCTATTAAAAATGAAGGAGGCAGTTATGTTAAAACAATCTTTTAAATTCAGATTAGTTCCGGTTTTGTTAGTGGGGCTGTCATTATTTTCTTCCGGGCAATTCGTCCGGGCTGATGACAGGCCCGAAGTTAGAAGAGAAGTCCATCATGAAGAAGTTCGCAGGGATGTGCACCAAGACATCCACAGGGACAAGCGCTACTACCATAATGGCCGCTGGTATAGGCATGGTTGGTTGGGGGTGGGTGTTCCGGTTACCCTTTCTGCGGGGGTGTATGTTGATGGCCTGCCTTCGGCGTACACTACGGTTGTGGTGCGTGGTAATAGTTATTACTATGGTGACAATACGTACTTTCAGCCATTGCCTGAAGGTGGGTATGTGGTCGTTACACCATAACTAAGGATCAAATTTAGCAAGATTATTGCTGAGCTAAAGGGAATATGGCGTTATAATTCCCTGATGCCGGCAATATCTTGCTATTTACAAAAACATAAACAATGTGTGATTGAGGCCATAGGATTATTGGTCTTTTTTCTCCTTGTGGCGTCCATTTCTTATTATCATGTCGAGCAAAGCATTTCAGTTGTTAAGTATCACCTGCAGTTTGGAATAAGAAATTTATCCGATAATTACGAATTGTACCACCATTCCTTTAAACAATTTTTTTTACAGACCGGTGCTTTTCATACAGGTAATTCCGAGGCGGAATGGCGCACGGTTTTCTATCTGCTGCCTTTATTTATTTTTTGTGATCTTTTGGGCGGCTTGAGTCTCAAGGCCATGTGCCTGTTTACGGTCACGACCTCATTGATCTTTTTATTTTTATTTTATTGGTGGATCAGGTCGGTATGGAATAAACAGGCTGCATTCTTTGCTGTGTGCTTTTTTGGGTTATCCGCTGTATTTCAGGAGATTGCCAGATCGGGCAGTTATGATACGTACAGCCTTTTGATAGCCATGATTTGGATATTATTTTTTTTCCGTTGCCGTGAACCTCAAAAACCGGTGTTTTATGTTGTACTGGGTTTATTGACGGGCTTGACATGGTATGGGTATGGCATCTTGCGGTGTTTGACTTTGGTTGCCCTCGTGCAGGTATGTTTATCAAAGGACGTAAGCAAGAAAGCAACCATAGGGCTTTTTCTGGCGGGCTTCACCGCCTTGATCTTGCCAGGCGTGGTGCTTATGTTAAATACGCCAGACTTCTTGGCTCATTATCATGAGCCTTATCATCTTTTATTCCTGGATAGAGAGAATGTTCAAAACAAGCGTGAATTTTTTTCAAATCTGACTATTTTTATCCAACGTATGCGTGGAGCCGATCAGCAGATAGAGCCGTGGGTGGTCGACATCTTTCATGCTCATTTCTTAAATCCCTGGCTTATTGCCCCTTTGTTAATAGGAATCTTCACAAGGCCTAAGCCTAAAACCGCATGGCTTTTAAGTTTTATGATTTTTATCATCCCTATATGCACAGCTACCGTTGGGTATGTGGAGGCCCGGCGGTCTTTGCTTTATGTCATACCTATTTATTGTTTTATCGGGCTTGGGGCAAAGGTTATCT
>CAZBJT010000362.1:0-1841 GCA_964492215.1 uncultured Planctomycetales bacterium
AAACGGCCGCTGTAAGTAACTAAATTTCAGTTATTTACAGCGGCCTAAAAACTCCCCCGCGAGGGCTCGAACCTCGGACACTTTGGTTAACAGCCAAATGCTCTACCGACTGAGCTACAGGGGAATAAAATCTCGGTACTGGATTCCCGCTTTCGCGGGAATGACAAACTTAAAGTTAGGTTATTATACAAAAAAAGCTTTAGAAGTCAACTTCTCTTCGTGAATTAAGCGACATCGTGAGTGTCGACATATCGACATACTCAACCGCGCTTCCGACGGGAATTCCAAGGCCGATGCGGCTTACCTTAACACCCAGGGGCTTTAACTGCTTACTTAAGAACATGGAGGTCATCTCCCCTTCGGCATCCGGGTCGGTTGCGATCACCACCTCTATAATATTCTCTTCTTTAACCCGGGTCAGTAATTTGGCGATGTTCAAATCTTCCGGGCCGCGGCCATCAGCCGGCGAGATATTCCCCAATAAGACATAATAAAGCCCCCGAAAGCTGCCCGTGCGCTCAATAGCTAACAGGTCCTTAGGGCTTTCCACCACACAGATCATGGTGCGGTTGCGGTGTTGATCGGCGCAAACCAGGCAAATTTCCTGTTCGGTCAAATGATTGCAAAGCTTGCAGAAACGCAAACCCTCTTTTAATTGGGTGATACTTTGGGCTAAAGCCAGCACTTCCGACGTCTCCTGGCTTAACATCCAAAATAAGATACGCTCAGCGCTGCGCCTGCCCACACCGGGCAATTTGCTTAAACGCTCCAATAAATTTTCGATCAATTTAGGATACATGCTATTGCCCGTTATGCCATTCTTTGACAACTTTGCCGCCGAACATCTCTAAGGCATTTTTGACCAAAGGCTCATCCGGCTTGTTTTCTTTAACCAAATTATCGACGATCCTAAAAACCACACCGATTGAAGCGCCTAATTTCTGGGAAAATGTTTTTTCAACAATAAGGACATTCTCTTTTGTTTCCAGGGATTCTTTCTGGAATGTGTGCGACTTATCAAAGGCAATGGTCAGCTTGCCATCTTTAAATGCCTGAGGCACCCCGTCCTGCAAATAAGTCGCCAAAGACATTTTCCGCAGGGAAAGCTCATGGGTCAATTCCGACCACATCTGTTGAATGGCCTCAAGCGTTACCGTACCCTCGAAGACAGGTGTGGCTAATGCCGGTGCTGCCGGTTTAGCTTGCACAGGTGCAGCTGGTGTTGGGGCTTTATAAACCGGCCTTGGAGAAGCTGTTGCCGGAGCTGCTGGTTTAGCAGCATAAGAAGCCGCAGGCGGTGCCTGGGCCCCAGCAGCGGGAGTAGCCGCCGCTGTTTCCTTACCATACGTTAATTTAGCAAAGGCCAATTCTAGGGGCATGCGTAATGTCTCCATGACGCGCGAGGTTTCCTGGGCTTCAATGAACAGCTCAATGGCCTTTAATATCCCGCCAATAGTGATCTTATCAGCCTGGGTCTGCAGCCTCTGTTTGACGGCAGCCGGGTAATCAATCAAAGCACTCAACGACGGACCGCCGATCTTGACGATCATCAAATGACGAAAATGCTCGGTTAAGTCCTTACCTAATTGCTTAATGTCTTTGCCGCGGTCAACGATCTGGTTAAAGACATCCAGCGCCATCGGGCAATTGCGTTCAACCAAGGCATCAGTCAGCTGGAACAAGAATTCAATCTCAACCATGCCAAGCATGGAAAATACATCCGCCGCCTCAATCCCCTTGTCTCCCAAAGAACTCAACTGATCCAGAATACTTAAAGCATCGCGCATACTGCCTTGAGATGCCTTGGCAATGGCAAATAAAGCCCCCTCATCAACCTTCAA
>CAZBJT010000363.1:0-1836 GCA_964492215.1 uncultured Planctomycetales bacterium
GGCGCACATCAACCCTGGAAAAACCGCTGCAGCCTAACACATCATGGGACTGCAAGGCCATGTCCTGGATCTTTTTGGTCAATGCCTGTGGTATATCTGCCGGCACGACATAGTTGGTCAGCCCTTTTTGATACTTCGACGTAAAATCAAAAAAACCGCCGGACTTAGGAGCGATCTCAACTAACGGCAAAGGTTCACGGTCAAATATACCGGCGGTAAATTCACGGCCTTTGATAAATTGTTCGACGATCACCTGGGGGCCGAAGCTTAAGGCATTCTTTAATGCCGGTTCCCATTCGGAAGGGTGCCGCACCATATATACACCGATGGATGAACCTTCACAAGCCGCCTTCACCACGACCGGGGTCGATTTCAACTGGCCCCAGGCGGTCTTAAATTCAACCGGACGTCCGTCTTCAATAATATAATGGGCCGGCACCGGGATATTGGCCTGATGCAAGGCCCGCTGAGTAATGATCTTGTTAAAAGCCATTTGACTGGCTTTGACGCCGGAGCCTGTATACGGAATATCCATTTCTTCCAAAATGGATTGAATGACACCATCTTCGCCCAGACGGCCATGCAAAGCAATAAAAGCAATGTTGATCCCCGCCTCTTGCAACTGACGCATGATCTGCTCTTTATCCGCCACCTTTATATCAATGGAACGCACCTGATGCCCCGCCTGGGTCAAGGCATGGGCCACACCCTCGCCGGATTTAAGTGAAATGGAACGCTCCGAGGAATAGCCACCCATCAGCACACCGATCGTGCCAAATTTATCAGTACTCATACGCCCTTACCTGCATGGGCCATAGACCTAGCCCTTAATGTCTTGATCAAATCATCGGACAATTGATAAATATCACCGGCCCCTAAAAACAATACCAGATCCCCGGCTTGCACATGATTATTTAAATGCGCTAGGATATCTTCTTTTTTCAAATAGGTCACCCGATGACCTAAGGCCTGACGTAATTTTTCTAAAAGGCTTGCTGTCGAGACGCCTTCACTGGGCTTTTCACTCGCCGCATAAATATCGGTTAAAACAAGCTGGTCGGTATTTTGAAGGCTGTCGACAAATTCATCCAACAGGAATTTGGTGCGCGAATAGCGGTGCGGTTGAAACACCGTCAACAATCGCTTGCGGCCAAACAGACGGGCCGCATTTAAGGTGGCTTTGATCTCGGTGGGGTGATGGCCATAATCATCGACGACCATGACATCCGCTTCTTCACCCTTTAATTGAAAACGGCGTTTAACGCCGGTGAATTCTTTTAATGTCTTTTGCATAATATTATGAGCAATGCCTAAACGAAGACCCAAGGTGATGCATGCCAGGGCATTGAGCACATTATGTGCGCCGGGGACGGACAATTCAAAATCGCCAACCTTGGTTTTCTTAGACCAGCATTCAAAACGCGAATGAAAACCGGAACTCACAATATTCTTGGCATAAACATCATTGCTTTCAGATAAACCATACAATAAAGTATCAACCTTTTCTGAACGCACGATTGTTTTAAGCCGCTCATCTTCGCCGCAGGCAATCACACAACCGCCCTTAACGGTGCAGCTGACAAATTTACGGTAAGCCTCTAAAATGCCTTCCCAATTCTTGTAATGGTCCACATGTTCAAAATCAATATTGGTGATGATGGAAAAATGAGGATTAAAATACAGGAAGGTGCCGTCGCTTTCATCTGCCTCGGCAACAAAATATTTTCCTTCACCCAAATTTGCATTATAGGAAATACCGCCATTATTGATAATACCGCCCACGGCCGTGGTGGGGTTTAAACCGGCATTGATCAATAAGGAAGAGACCATCGAGGT
>CAZBJT010000364.1:0-1831 GCA_964492215.1 uncultured Planctomycetales bacterium
TAATAACAGTTCCCGATCCCGTTTTGCTGGATGGGCTGATACATAGGTATATTGACATCGCAGGTGCTGCCTAATGTACCTACGGCTCCGGGGCATGCCGCATGCTGCACGAATGTACCGGCACCCACACGGGTCGGGAAAGGTATAGGGCGCGGCACGACCCCGCACGGGCCTCGCACCGGTTTAGTGCAGCATTCTTGATCAGGCGTGCATTTTTCCATGTCATTGAGGTTGCAATTAGCCGGTGTACAGACTTTATAATAATAGCGTTCATTTTCTAGGCAGGTTAAGGTCTTGCCTTTAATGGTGCCGCAACTGCCTTGATTGAAATCAATGGTGCAACTGCAGGCGGGCAGGTCAGTGGGGCCCAGGGAGGCATGGGTGAGGCGATCGTCTTGGGAGTCTTTGACTTGTTCTTCCAGGATATGAAAATGGGCATTGATGGCGCGGATGACATAAGGACCCATTACGATAATGCACAAGGTCACCAGTGCAATAATGAGGGCATACTCAACTAGGCTTTGGCCGGTTTTTTTTAAAGGCATGGCAGACTTTTGTATTAGTTTTTCCGTTAAGAAGAGTATATACTACCCCTATATTTTAAGCAATATTAAGATAAAATTTGAGCAAAATTAATGCCCTTACCTGTTTTATTTCAACAAAGGCTTGAACAGATCATCCCGGCCCCTTTAAGGCCTAAGGGTGATTTTTCTTTTAAGCCCAAAGCATACGCCGCTTTTAGGATCAATACCCTAAAAACGGGTGTAAGTGAAGTCTTTGATTATTTGCGGGCCATGCCGGTTGAATTTGAACCCATGCCCTGGTACCCTTCGGGATTTTGGGTGCCATTGGGAAGCCATAGGGCTATTTTAGATTCTCCTTTAGGTGTGGAGGGAAAAGTCTATGCCCAAGGCGCGCAAAGCATGATACCGGTCATGGCTTTGGATCCCAAGCCGGGTGAGCGCGTGCTTGATTTGTGTGCGGCCCCGGGCAGCAAGACCAGCCAGATCGCGGCACACATGCAAAACACCGGGGTGCTGGTAGCCAATGAGCCCATACGTTCGCGCTTTTACCGGCTTAAAGCCGTGCTAGAATTGACCGGCGCCAAAGCCCAGACGACCATGGTCGACGGCCGCCGTTTCCGCATAAATGGTGACAATCCTTTATTTGACAGGGTGTTGGTGGATGCGCCTTGTTCCTCGGAAGGGCGGTTTAATGTGGATGACCCTAAGAGTGTGGGCTATTGGAGCTTGCGCAAAATTGAAGAAATGGCCCATAAGCAAAAAGGCCTGTTGCTTAATGCCAGCCGTCTGGTCAAGCCCGGGGGTGTTTTGGTCTATGCCACCTGCACTTTTGCCCCTGAAGAAAATGAAGAGGTCCTGGATTGGTTTTTGCGTAAGACAGATGGGGCTTTTGAAATTGCCCCATTGAATTTTGAAGGGTTATTGTCCTATCCGGCTTTGCCCGCTTGGGGCAAGCGCCAGTTTGATGCGCAAACAGCCCATGCCCTGCGCATTTGCCCCACCAGCCATCAGGAAGGGTTTTTTACGGCTAAAATAATTCGAAAACACTAAGATGCTTGACCTTGGTTTCTTTGCACACTAAAATAACAGACCATGCCCAACTTATTACGCAATACTTGTTTAGCCATTTTTGTCTTAAGCTTTGTGGGCCAGCCGGCATTCGCTCAAAATAATGAGACCATTTCTTTTGACGCAGACCAGGAGACCAGCCAGGCGGCGATCAATGTCGGTGAAATCACCCTGGAAGCCAATGTGGTGCAGATCGTCCTCAATGATGAACACCGCGATGGGGTTGATTGGGGTGCGAT
>CAZBJT010000365.1:0-1802 GCA_964492215.1 uncultured Planctomycetales bacterium
AAAGGACACGCTATGGCGCAACAATTAAATCCAGATGAAATATCATCCATCCTCAAACAGCAATTGGCTAATTTCACCAGCAAGGTGGAGGCTTATGAAATAGGCACGGTGCTTAATGTCGGCGACGGCATTGCGCGTGTTTATGGCTTGGCTAATGTCATGGCCGGGGAGTTGGTTGAATTTAGTGACGGCACCAAAGGCATGGCCTTAAACCTTGAAGAAGACAATGTCGGTATTGCTATTTTCGGTAAAGATTCCCATATTAAGGAAGGCGATGAGGTCAAGCGCACCGGCAAGATCGCATCTGTCCCGGCCGGGGATGGTTTATTAGGCCGTATTGTGGATGGCTTAGGTAATGCCATCGACGGTAAACCTGCATTTACGCCTGCTGAATACCGCCAAATTGAATTAAAAGCACCCGGCATTATTGACCGCAAGAACGTGCATGAGCCTTTGCAAACCGGTATTAAAGTTATCGACGCATTAACACCCGTAGGCCGTGGTCAGCGTGAGTTGATCATTGGCGACCGCAAGACCGGTAAAACCACCTTGGCCATTGATACGATCATTAATCAAAAGGGCAAAGGTGTTTTTTGTTTTTATGTCGCCATCGGTCAGAAGCGTTCCACCGTCGTTCAAGTTTATGAAACATTGCGTAAATATGGTGCGATGGATTACACCGTTATTGTGGCTGCCACCGCGTCTGACCCTGCACCTATGCAATTTCTGTCTGCCTACTCAGCTACCGCCATGGCGGAATATTACCGCGATTCAGGCAAACATGCCCTGATCATTTATGATGATTTAACCAAACAAGCCCAGGCTTATCGCCAGCTTTCCTTATTATTACGCCGCCCGCCAGGCCGTGAAGCTTATCCAGGCGATATTTTTTATTTACACAGCCGTTTATTGGAACGTGCCGCTAAATTATCCGATGCCCGTGGTGCTGGTTCTTTGACTGCTTTGCCGATCATTGAAACACAGGCCGGGGACGTCAGCGCATATATCCCGACTAACGTTATTTCGATCACCGACGGCCAGATCTTTTTGGAAGCAGATCTTTTTAACGCCGGTCAGCGCCCTGGTATTAATGCTGGCTTATCTGTTTCGCGCGTCGGTGGTGATGCCCAGGTCAAGGCCATGAAACAAACAGCCGGGTCTTTGCGTTTGGACTTAGCGCAATACCGTGAATTGGCTGCCTTCTCGCAATTCGCTTCAGATTTGGACCAAGCCACCCGCAAACAATTGGACCGCGGTAAGCGCCTGATGGAGATCATCAAGCAGGGTATTCACGTGCCTTTACCGGTGGTCAAGCAAGTGGCCATTATTTTCGCCGGTACCAATGGTTATTTGGATGATGTGCCTGTGAATAAAGTGCGGGCTTTTGAAGAGTATTTGCATTTGCAATTAGACACCAAATATGGTGATTTCGTGCAATTGTTCAATAAAACGTTGGCCATGAATGATGATGTCAAAGCCGCGTTAAAGAAACTGCTGGATGAAGTGAAAGCGACATTCAAGGCATGATAGGCATTAAAGAATTCAATAAGAAAATCGTTTCGCTGAAGAACACGCGCAAGATGACCAAGACCATGAAAATGGTTTCGGCCAGCAAGTTCAAACGCGCCCACAAAGCCCAGGTTAGCGCCGAGGAATATGCCGGCAAGCTCTCGGGTTTAATGGCCCGTTTGTCCGGCAGCAGCGGCACTAATCATCCTTTATTAAAGACCAAGAAAGCCTCTCAGAATATCTTGATCGTGCTTTTCACGTCGGACAAAGGCTTATGCGGCGGTTTTAATAAT
>CAZBJT010000366.1:0-1786 GCA_964492215.1 uncultured Planctomycetales bacterium
GAATCAGCCACAATCACTAAGCATTTAGCACCTTTGATCGGCTGAACCGGATCAACACTTGATGTCATACCGATAAAATAAGGCGGGTTCTGAATATAAGTACTCTTATCGTCCCAATTAAATAGATCAGATTTAGTGCTCTTGATCGCATTCCAATCTTTATTGCCTTTATCTACATTGGCGTACCGGGATTTGAAGATGCTGGCCTTGACGAATTTCTTGGCCATGACACTCACTTCTTTCTGGGTCGGCCAAATGTCTTTTAAATAAACATTATTACCTTTTTTATCTGTACCAATAGCTTCAGTTGACAGATCAATATCCACACGTCCGGCCAAGGCATAAGCCACCACCAGCGGCGGGCTGGCTAAAAAATTAGCCTTTGTATGCGGATTAACACGACCTTCAAAGTTACGATTACCTGATAAAACGGCTGCCGCAACCAAGTTGCCGTCGGTCACTGCTTTGGCTACGTAATCAGGGATAGGACCGGAATTACCGATACACGTCGTACACCCATAGCCCACAATATTAAAACCTAATTTTTCCAAATATTTCAGTAAGCCGGATTTCTTCAAATATTCTTCCACCACTTGTGAGCCGGGGGCAAAAGAGGTTTTCACATACGAATGACTCATCAAACCTTTTTCAACGGCCTTTTTAGCTAAAAGCCCGGCACCAATCAATACCGACGGGTTCGAGGTATTTGTACAGCTGGTGATGGCGGCAATCACAACCGCTCCATGACCGATATTTTCAGTCTTGCCATTTTGCACGGTTTCAGTATGTGACAAATCACTTTCAGCCAAACCATAGCCGCGTGATTTAATATCTGCGGTCAATGTCTGACGGAAATTACTCTTCAAATCCTTTAAAGGCACGCGGTCTTGCGGGCGTTTAGGACCAGCCAAGCAAGGCTCGACCGTCGACAAATCTAATTCCAATAAATCGCTATACACCGGATGCGGTGTTTTTGCGGTATAAAACATACCTTGATCTTTATAATATTTCTCAACCAAAGCTACTTCCGCGGTCGTGCGGCCGGAAAGCTTCAAATAATTAAGCGTCTCTTCATCGACAGGGAACAAACCGATGGTAGCGCCATATTCAGGGGCCATGTTGGCAATGGTAGCCCTATCCGGTAAAGACAAATACGCAAGGCCCTCACCAAAGAATTCCACAAACTTTTCAACCACCCCTTTTTTGCGCAGCATTTGGGTGACAGTCAATACTAAATCAGTGGCGGTGATACCTTCTTTTAATTTACCGGTGATCTTAAAACCAACCACTTCCGGTAAAAGCATATAAATCGGTTCGCCCAACATGACGGATTCAGCTTCGATACCGCCCACACCCCAACCCACCACGCCCAAACCATTGATCATGGTGGTATGAGAATCCGTACCAACTAAACTATCCGGATACGCGACATTTTCTTTACCGTCTTTTTTCTTCAGCACCGCTTTAGCTAAATATTCCAAATTGACCTGATGTACAATACCCGTCGCCGGCGGCACCACGCGGAAATTCTGTAAAGCACTTTGCCCCCACTTCAAGAATTCATAGCGTTCTTGATTGCGTTCAAATTCCAACTTAACGTTTTGGCCTAAAGATTTGCTCGTCCCATAAGCATCAACCTGCACGGAATGGTCGATGACTAAGTCGCATTGCACCTGCGGGTTAATCTTGGTGATGTCGCCGCCTAACTTCTTCATGGCATCCCGCATGGCGGCCATATCGACGACGCAGGGAACACCGGTAAAATCCTGCAAAATAACACGACCAG
>CAZBJT010000367.1:0-1776 GCA_964492215.1 uncultured Planctomycetales bacterium
AAGCGAAAGGTAGTGAAGTCACACAACAAAGCCTGCGGGGTGTTTTTCATATAATGATCGGTGTTTGTGAGCCATGCACCCATGTGGATGTGCCGTCGGCAAAAAATTCTTTTTTCCAGATGAGCAAACGTTTCTTAATTTCTTCAATGATATAGCGGCACGCCTTGAAACTTTCGTCCCGATGAGAGGACCAAACCCCGATCCACACGGCTGTTTCTCCAACGTTCACTTGACCCATGCGTTGAATACATACGGCATCTGTGATAGGAAAGAGGGACAAAGCTTCCTTGATGATCTTATTGCCTTCTTGCACGCATTCTTCGCTATTGGCTATATACAAAAGGGCATTGACCTCAACACCTTGATGTTTGTCACCGCGCACCATGCCCTCAAAGCAGCAGAAGGCACCATTGTGCGGATTTTGATTTGTTAGACGGGCTTGGGCTATATCGATGGGGTTTTCTTGCAAAATGAACATTAATAGGTGACCTTAACAACACCACCTAAGATTTTGCATTGGCAGCCTAAGCGGTGATTACGGTCTTGCGCCAGTTCATTTTCTTCGCGGTTTAATTCATTTAATAATTCCGCGCCTTCCAAGATTTCAATCTGGCAGGTGCCGCATACGCCGGAATTGCAGGAAAAGGGGATGCCCGCTGTTTCGCAAGCCTCAGCGATTTGTTCGCCGTCGGGGACTTCGTATTCGATATTATCAATGATGATCTTAGCCATATTATTCCTTGAATTGTAAGACGGGAAAGACAATGTTCTTTTCCGGATTAGCAAATTCATGCACCTTGACATCAGGGTAACGGGACTTGATGCGCTCAATGATCTCATCCACCAAATGACGGGGGACAGAAGCGCCTGAGCTTAAACCTATTTTTTGTTTACCTTCCAGCAGGTCGCAATTCAATTCTTTGGCCGTATCCACAATATAGCTGGGTATGCCTAATTGAGCGCCGGTTTCCCGCAAGCGATTGCTGTTGGATGAATGCGGTGAGCCGCAAATGATAATGACATCACAAAAAGAAGCCAGTTCTTTAATGGCATCCTGCCGGTTTTGTGTGGCATAACAAATGTCCGAGCGCGGAGGGCCGATAAGTTTGGGGAAGCGTTGTTTTAATTTTTCAATAATACTTTTGGTTTCATCGACGGAAAGGGTGGTTTGGGTGATATAAGCCACGACTTTTTCCGGGTCGATGGTGAGCTTCTCAACATCTTTCTCATTCTCAACAATATGTAAGAGTTCCGGGTGCACATAACCGGCGGTGCCGATCAATTCCTGATGGCCCACATGTCCGATCAAGACGGTATCCACATGTTGCCCGGAAAATTTAACCGCTTCTTTATGTACCTTGGTGACTAAGGGGCAGGTCGCATCGACGAATTTAAGCTTACGTTCACGGGCGTCATCAATCAAATGAGGCGGCACACCATGGGCACTGAAAATGATGCGCGCACCCTGCGGCACATCATTTAAGTCTTCCACAAAAACCACCCCACGGCTTTTCATGTCATTGACGACTGACGTATTGTGGACAATGTCATGATAAACATACAAGGGGGTGCCATAGGTATTCAGGGCCAATTCGACAATGTCGATGGCACTGGCAACCCCTGCACAAAAACCCTGTGTTTTAGCTAAATATATTTCCATGGTATGTCATCCCCCTGAAAGGGGAGGTTAGTTTTTTGTTTGAATATTGCCATATGTTTACTATAATACGCGGACAATTATAGCATTTTTACCCTAGGTGTAAATTAAATTATGCC
>CAZBJT010000368.1:0-1759 GCA_964492215.1 uncultured Planctomycetales bacterium
TTAAAATCAGCCAGTAATTCTTCAATGGCCTGTTGGGTGGCGATCTTGGACTGATACGACCAAATGTCAAAATGTACATCAAAGTCCTGTAAATCCTGACGAATTGTATTCATCAAATAATCCACACCGAATTGACGAAACGCCTGGTCCGGCTGCTCATCCAATTGAGCTGCAGCCTTGATGCCGTGTTTCTCTATAAATTCCCGGGCCATGGTGCAAATATACTCACCCTGGTAACTATCTTCGGGTAAGGGTACATCCTGGCCTAAACTTTGCTGGGCCCGTACCTTAATGGAACGGCCTAAAATATTGATCTGATTACCTTCGTCATTGACGTAATATTCCTTCTTGGCGTCAAAGCCGACTGTCTTTAAAATATTAACCAAGGTATCACCCACCGCCGCCTGGCGGCCATGGGCCACGGTCAAAGGACCGGTGGGGTTGGCACTGACAAATTCCAAACAAAATTTCTTATGGGCCCCGTAACTCGATTTTCCATAATCGGCCCGTTGCGCAAATACGTCAGACAGCACTTCATAAAATCCTTCAGGGGAAAGATAAAAATTAATGAAACCTGGATTCTTGATCTCGACTTTGGCGATAGATTTATTCAACGGATGGGATTTTAGCAGCTCATTGATATGCCCGATCAAATCCTGGGCAATAAGCATGGGGCTTTTCTTCAATTGCCGGCTTAATTGCATGGCAATGTTGCAGGAGAATTCGCCATGCTGTTTATCTGAAGGCACTTCAATGAGGATAGGTACCGGCACCACCCCGTCTAAGACAGACAGGGATTTGGCAATGATGTCCTGCAAATGTAGGCGAGTATTAGCAAACATTATGGGCTTAGAGTAAGAAGGCCCCTTAATGAAGATCATCAAGGGGCCCAAAGATATAAAGCTTAACTATTTTTTTCGCTTAGCCGCTTTATAGGTAACTGCCGGTGCATCCTGCCAAAGGTGTTCCAGGCCATAAAACTCACGGGCTTGTTCCTCAAACACATGAACCACCACATCACCCGTGTCCAATAAGACCCAGGCACCGATGTCCTGAGCGGCTTGACCGCCAAAACCCTTGAAACCTTTGCCGTGATTGGCTTTGATCCCAAGCTCACTGACTCCATCATTGATCCCATCAGCGATGGCTTTAACTTGCCGCTCAGATGTACCGGAAGCAATTACAAAATAGTCGCAAAAATTGACAAGATCGCGCATGTCGAGGATAACAATATCCAATGCTTTCTTGTCATCAGCAAACTCAGCTACCTTTTTGGCTAATTGTTTAGACGTTAATGCTTTGGAACGGATAGGACTCTCCACAAAACAAGTTTACTTACTTTTTCTTCATTTGAGTTGCTTGATCCTTGCTTAAGACGCGCCAGCATTCATGCGTGCCTTTAGGAGACTTGGCAACAGCGAAAAAACGACCGCTTTTTTCTCTCACAGCATATTCTGTGGTTTCAAATTTACCCTTGGTTTTCACATCGTAAAAAGATAATTTCTCCATCCAATCCTCCTTAAAAACGTTACGGTTAATAACTTGGGTTTGAGTCTACTGGATATTTTTTTCTTTGTCAATTCATAATTCAACGTCTTTACTCGGCTTTTGGTGTGCGGCCCATCAGATCAGCCATGGCTTTGCGGGCATTTTTACCTTGAAAAACGATCTTGTACACCTCGGTAACAATGGGCATAGGGATCTTCTTCTTGAGGCTTAAATGATAAACAGCACGGGCGGTCACCACCCCTTCAGCCAC
>CAZBJT010000369.1:0-665 GCA_964492215.1 uncultured Planctomycetales bacterium
GGCGCATGAGGTGGTCATTGAAACACCGCAGCACATTGCCAATATGGCTGATTTATCCACCGAGCAGATCAAGCAGGTATTTGAAACCTATGCCTCGCGTTTGAAAGAACACCGCAAAGATCCTTTCATTGAATATGTCCTGGCCTATAAAAATTATGGGGTAGCTGCCGGCAGCCGTAATATCGGCCATGCCCGTTCCCAGATCATGGCTGTCCCTGTTTTACCCATGCGCGTCAAAGACAAGATCAATGGCGCGGAAAGCTATTTTAATTATCACGAACGCTGCTTGTTTTGCGATATGCTCCGTCAGGAAACCCAGACCAAAGAGCGCATTGTCAGCGAGAATGATGCCTTTGTGGCTTTCACACCTTTTGCCTCCAGGTTTCCCTTTGAGACCTGGATCGTACCCAAAAACCATCATGCTGACTTTGCCGAAGGATTAACCAGCCATGAGCAAAGCTTGGCTGCCATCATCAAAGATATTTTGCTGCGTTTTAAGATAGGGTTGAATGACCCGGCCTATAACTATATGCTGCAAACAGCCCCGGTGAAGAACCAATTGCGGTTTAAAGATAATTATCATTGGCATATTGAATTGATGCCGCGTTTAACGCGGGTGGCTGGTTTTGAGCGGGGCAGCGGTTTTTATATTTGCCCCATACCGC
>CAZBJT010000369.1:675-1755 GCA_964492215.1 uncultured Planctomycetales bacterium
CGCCGGAGATGACAGCGCAATTTTTACGTGAGGTGGATGTAACATGCCGCAATTAAGACGCGATCCCATTATCGGCCGCTGGGTCATCATTGACAGCGACAATCCTAAAGGTCCGGGTGATTTTAGCAAAGACAATAATACGCCCACCCGTCAGGCCATTTGCCCGTTTTGCCCGGGGAAAGAGCATCAAACACCCCTCGAGACCGATGCCATCCGTCCGGTGGGCAGCAAGCCGGACACACCAGGCTGGCTGGTCCGCACCGTACCCAATAAATTTCCTGCTTTAGTCAGCGACGGCCTGCTTCAAAAAGAAGGCATCGGCGTTTATGATATGATGAGCGGGGTGGGTGCCCATGAGGTGTTGATCGAGACCCCTCACCATGAAAAAGGCCTGACTGATTTAGGCCCTGAAGAAATGCAGGCTGTCATTACCCAATACCAGGACCGTTACGTGAAATTAGCCGGTGACAGCCGGTTTAAATATGTGCTGATCTTTAAAAATTTCGGCGCCTCAGCCGGTGCCACCATTGAACATGGCCACACCCAGATCATTGCTTTACCCATGGTGCCCAAAAGCGTATTGGAAGAGATCAAAGGGGCCGAGCATTACCATCAGTACCGCGGCCGCTGTGTATTTTGCGACATGATCAACCAGGAATACCAAGACAAAGAGCGCATCGTCGCTGAGAACAGTGCTTTCCTGGCCTTTTGCCCGTTCGTTCCCCGGTATGCCTTTGAAACATGGATCATCCCCAAAGCCCATAGCGCGGATTTCTCCAGCATGGACGAAGACACCCAGGCGCATTTATCCACCATGCTGCAGGATTTGCTCAAACGCATGAAGAAAGTATTATCTAATCCGTCTTATAATTATTACGTGCACACCGCACCTATCAATTATGCCAACCCATCCTGCTATCATTGGCATCTTGAGATCATCCCAAAGCTTACCCGCAGCGTCGGTTTTGAATGGGGGACAGGTTTGCACATTGTTCCCACCTTCCCGCAAGTGGCTGCCCGTTTCTTAAGAGAAGCTTAAAAAAGGGGACATGTACTTGCTACGTGTCCCTTTTTTATTGA
>CAZBJT010000370.1:0-1752 GCA_964492215.1 uncultured Planctomycetales bacterium
TGTCAAAGTGTGCTGTAATTTCGGTGCATCATTATTTATTTGGTTGGGGTTTTATCTACCATTGCTTTTTAGTACGGTGGCATGGGAAGGCAAACCCTGGAAGCTTTTTGCATTGAATGCTGCCTTTTATCTTTTGAACCTGGAATTAATCGCCGCTATTTTAACGTATTTGCGTTAAAGTTCGAGGAGACTAGTAATGAAAAATTTGAATGCATATCTCATTTTTAACGGCAATTGCCGTCAGGCCATGGAATTTTATAAGCAATGCTTAGGCGGTGTGCTTTATATGATGCCTTACTCTGAAGCGCCGGACGCTTCCACCGATCTTCCCAAGGAATGCAAAGACTGGTTGATCCATGCGCGGTTGACAATCAAGACCTTGGTATTAATGGCCTCCGACACCAGGCCTGGCATGCCGGTACAGCAGGGGAATAATTCTTTTATTTCGATTAGCTGTGAAAGCATTCAGGAAGCTGAAGCGTTTTTTAAAGCATTAAGTGTTAAGGGTGAGATTAAAATGCCTCTTCAGGAAACTTTTTTTGCGGTCCGTTTCGGCATGCTCACTGATCAATTCGGCATTCATTGGATGATCAATTTGGACAAAAAATCCACCTAAAGGTGCTTTCTTAAATGAAGAAAATTCTGCTTACTGCCGCCGTATTGATTAATCTGGCATTTACCGGCTACTGCCAAAGTGAACCCAAATTCGATAAAGAACTCCTCAATGCCTTAACGTATTATTATTTAAACCCACAGCCCAGCAAGGTGCCCGCTATTTTGCAGGACGTGATCGCTTCCGGTTTCTTGAAAAGCACTCAGGCATCAGAAGGGAACGTTGAATATACGGCCGCCTATTCTTTTGGACGCATGGCCCAGATGGACCCGTCGCTAATTGAGAAATATGAAAGTATTTTTGAAAGCACAACGCATGAGGGAAGGCTTTTTGTTTTAAAGATCCTACAGGTGTGCGGGAACGATGAGGTGAAGAAGTTTCTTACTGCCAAAGCCAAAAGTCAAGGGTATGAAAAAGAAAAGAACGATATTGCAACAACCCTGCAGCAAGGCGTGCCGTATAAGATGGACGTCATCAACACGGAAGTCAAAGACCCTTCAGAGCTCGATTTTCTCTGGTCTGAATTTTTGGTGTCCGGGGATGAGCGCGCGGTCAAAAAGATCATCAAAGTTTTTGAATGGCCGGATGTGACGCGTACTAAACTCCAGGCCTATTTAAAGAGCTCTACCCCGGTGGACCAAAAGAAAAATATCATGCAAATCCTGACTGAAGAATACGATATTCAATTTGACCCGGCGAGCCTAAGCATCACGTCTAATAATGACTTGGACATTGCCGTTGCGCTTTATTTGCAGCAGCAACACGGCAGGGTTGATTCATTCCAACAGATCAAGGATGCATTGGGTTTAAGCCGTGACGATATCATGCATCTGGCCACCAAAGGCTCGGCGTTTTGGTCGCTTAACAGTAATGCCAGGCAGCATAAGAAAGTATTTGAAATATGCGATGGCGAAATTGAGAACAGCCATGGTTCGGCCAAGATAGCGCTTTTAAATATTGCTATCGGGAAATATTTAGAAGAAGACACGGCCAAGGCTGCCGATAAATTGAATCAGCTTATTGCTTTAAATCCGACAGATGCATTGGCCCATTTTTCACTGGGCGTCATTTACCTGACGAATCAGGATATCAAAAAGGCCCAAGCTGAGAATGACATATTGAAAGGATTAAACCATAAG
>CAZBJT010000371.1:0-1746 GCA_964492215.1 uncultured Planctomycetales bacterium
GGGTATATTTTAATGAATCAATATTCATCCAGGCCATCATCAAGACTTCGCCTGTTTTATAATCCTGGGCAATGGCCGGGATTAAGCCTTCGGCGGTGAATTTAAGTTTGTCTAAATTATCTTTGGTGATTTGTATGGTTTCTATTTCAGGATTGCTACTCATCGCACGTTCACTTTCTGTTGTTTTAAATATTGTTTAACCTGTGGTACTGGTATCTCGCCGTAATGGAACACGGACGCGGCCAAAGCAGCGTCGGCAGTGGTTTGGGTGAAAAGCTCATGAAAATGCTCCAATGCCCCTGCCCCACCGGAGGCGATGACCGGTATATTGACTGCATCTGCCACGGCTTTGGTCAATTTCAAGTCAAAGCCATTCTTGGTACCGTCGGCATCCATGCTGGTCAATAAGAGCTCGCCAGCCCCTTGGGCCTCTGCTTCTTTAGCCCATAGTATAACATCTTTTCCCGTGGCGGTGCGCCCCCCATGTGTAAAAACTTGCCAGGCATCCGTATCGCCTATTTTCTTAGCATCGATGGCCACCACAATGCATTGGGAACCGAACATGTTCGCGGCCCGGCGGATAAGGCCAGGCTCATTGACGGCTGAGGTGTTGATGGACACTTTATCTGCACCGGCATTAAGCAAATTACGAATATCGCTGGTATTGCTGATGCCGCCACCCACCGTCAGCGGCATAAAAACACATTCCGCGGTTTTACTCACCACATCTAAAAAAATCTTACGGCCTTCATGGCTTGCCGTAATATCCAAGAACACCAACTCATCTGCTCCTGCGGCATCATAAGCCTTGGCACAATCGACGGGATCACCGGCGTCTTTGAGGGAGACAAAATTGACCCCCTTGACCACCCGGCCGTCTTTCACATCCAAACATGGGATAATGCGTTTGTTTAACATACTTTTAAGGCCGCTTCAAAATCCAATTTACCTTCGTAAATGGCTTTGCCGGTGATGGCGGCAGCCACTTTCATGGAGGCCAATTTTTTCACATCGTCCAAGTTTGAAATACCGCCGGAAGCGATCACGTTCATCCCAGTCGAAGCGATGACATTTTCTAATTCTTTGAAATTAGGCCCTGCTAATGTGCCGTCGCGGGCGATGTCTGTATAGACGATCCACTTAAGGCCCATGGCTTCAAAATCTTTGGCTAAATCAACACCCTTGATATTTGTCGACGACACCCAGCCGCGGCCGGTGACCATGCCATTCGAACAATCAATGCTCACGCAAATCTTCTCACCATGCAAGGCCAGCATCCGTTTTAAGAAATCACGGTCTTCAATGGCCTTGGTACCTAGAATCACCCGTGCAACTTTGGCCGTATTCAATAAATAGTCAACGGTTGCTTCATCACGGATACCGCCGCCCACTTCAATATTGATCTTGGCTTGTTGGGTGATGCGTGTGATGATGTCACGATTAGCCATGACCCCCTCCTTGGCTCCATCTAAATCAACCAAATGCAGCCACTTTGCCCCCATGCTTTCCCATTGCCGGGCAAATAAAACCGGGTCAGTGCCATAATCGGTGACGTCGGAGAACTTACCCTGAAATAAACGGACAACCTTACCGCCTTTGAGGTCTATGGCAGGAATAAGGATCATAATTGCGCAAAATTCTTTAGGATTTGCAGGCCCACGGTTTGGCTTTTCTCGGGGTGAAATTGCACGCCCCACACATTGTTGACGGCAATGGCCGACACATAGTCGATGCCATAGCTGGTCG
>CAZBJT010000372.1:0-1745 GCA_964492215.1 uncultured Planctomycetales bacterium
CTGCTTTGCCTAAAATCGATACATCGCTCAAAGACATTAAATGGGTTCATTACTAGCGGATAGTAGATAAAAAAGAGTTAAGTGATGTTGTTTGCGGAACAATAAGGGATTTTTTGCCAAAAGTTGGCGAGGATTTACAGTTATTTGACTCGAGCAACACGGAGAAAACAATTGAGGTTACGGTGGGTGGCTCGGAATTAATTAAATTACTCTAGGTGTCTGGAATTAGCGGGCCATGATGTCCATGGAGAAGATGGGGAGGAGCATAGCAAAAACTATCAGCCCGACGGCGGCTCCAACGGCTAGGATCATTAAGGGTTCGAATAATGTGGTCATGGCTTTGGTGGCTTCTTCCACGTCTGATTCATAGGCCTGGGCTATGTCGTCGAGGGATTCATGTAAAGAGCCGCTTTCTTCACCGATGGTAATTAACTGCACCATCAGCGGCGGGATCAAATCGGATTTTGCCAAGCATTGGCCCAAATTCTCACCACCGGCCAATCCCTTGACACAACCAAGCAGGTCTTCCCTTAACTGCGGATTATGAATCGTGGGAACTGACACTTCAATGGACCGCATAATCGGCAAGCCGCTGGCTAAAAGCAAATGCATGGTACGGCTAAAACGGGTTAAGTCTGCTTTTAAAATAAAATCCCTCACCCACGGCGTCTTTAATAAAATGCGCCCGATCGCCCAACTGCCCTGAGTGGTTTTGCGCCAACGGGCGAATGTGGTTGCGGCAACAACGATGGTCAAAATAAACGGGATCCAAAATTTTTGGAAAAAATTACTAAGACCGATGACAATGATCGTCGGCAAAGGCAGCACCTGTTTGGAATCGGTAAAAATCACGATCATTTTAGGCATAACAAAGGTCAAAATAAAGATCACGGTCAATAAGCCCACCGCGAACATCAATGACGGGTAAACCAAAGCCCCGCGCACTTTCCCGGCAAATTCATCTTGTTTCTTCAAGAAATCGGTGATGCTATGCAGCATCTCCTTCAACCGCCCCATTTCCTCGCCGGCACGGATCATGGCGACAAATAGGGGTGAAAAAATATCCGGGTAATCATTTAAACAAACGGATAACGAACGTCCGCTTTTAACTCCGATACTTACCTCATTAAGCACCTGAGCTAAATAAGGATTTTTCGATTGCTCGGCAATGACTTCCAAAGCCTTTAACAAAGGCACGCCTGATTTAATCAGACCGGCCAATTGCTTGGTCAATAAATAAATATCACGGGATTTGATCTTAGATGGACGAATCGAACTGACCAGCGTACCCTGGGCATTGCCCTCGGCAATGGACACAGGTATTAAGCCCATTTGATGGATCAACTCCAATGCCTCTTCTTCGTCGGAAGCATTGATCTGGCCATTGATGGTATGTGTCGCGTCTTTTTTAGCTTTATATACGTAGGAGGGCATATGTCTTCTTAACGCAACAGGGCATCGACCCCAAGAGGTGCCTGATCTAAAGCATTGACGGTGCTGGTGGCCCAGTCGTCTTTGATGGTTACATACATCACTTCAGCCGGTGTGGTGATACCGGCCGCTACATATTGCCAGCCATTTTGACGCAAGGTCACCATGCCGCTTTTGACAGCTGCTTGTTTGACGCTTTCGGTGCGCTGCTTGCCGGTGAGCATGGCACGGATACCTTCATTCATTTCCAAAATTTCATAAATCGCGGTGCGTCCCCAATAGCCGGTTTTATTACATTGATCGCAGCCGCGGCA
>CAZBJT010000373.1:0-1734 GCA_964492215.1 uncultured Planctomycetales bacterium
GGATGATCGCCAAATCCATCCCAAGCCTTAGGCCGTGACGTTTCCACCAGCGCACTGTTCACAACACCTTTGCCTGTCTTGAAATCAAAACTATTCTTAGGATAGACCAAGCCTGTGTTCTGATCAAAAATCTCGCCTTCATTGATCTCAGCACCCGTATCATCCACCTTGACCCCGTTACGTGTGGCTAAGAGACCTTGGAACATCCATTCCACCGGCTGGCTGGAGAAAGTTTGCTTTAGGTCCAAACGGCGTGTGTAAACCCATTGACCGCCGCCTACTGCCGCTGCGATGGTAATCACATCCCCTACTTTTTCACCGCGGGCTTCACGCTGCCTGACAATATCAAGTACCTGCTGATACAGCGCACGCTCTGCGGCAGGTTTCAGTACAGCGGTATGGATTTGTTCCTGGTTGGCATTCTCGGTCGAAGCGGCAATGGTCATAACGCTTTGTGACGCTTCATATTTGCCGATATGGTCCATGGTCGATTTTAATATTTCAATGTATTGTGCGTTCTCATTGTCTTCCACAATGTCACGGGCCGTGGCTATTTTGCCGTCCATCAAGGCATCACGCGTCTTTGCCGCTGCATCCGCTTCCAGCCCTTCAAATAACCTAAACTCATCACCTGCGGCCAAGACATCACTCAATTTGATCGTGCCTGCCTCAAGCCCTTTAAATACATCAGCCCGTCCTTGTTGACGCTCGGCATGTTCCTTAAACTCATCTTTAAAGGAATCAGCGATCAGGGAGTCTTCGCTGCCTAACATAATATGCGCCTCACCTTTAAGACGCCTTAAGACCCGGCTCATGGCACGGCCTTCATCCGTATCTATTTTCAATGTGTTCATGCGCAGCAAGGCCTGGCCCGTCGCTGCAGTTGAACCAACGCTGGCAAAAATAAGATGTCCGTTGTGGTCAGCGCTGGGCTTCCACGACAAAGCTTCCCTGAATGTACCAATGGCGATTACATGTTTGCCTTTATAGCCGCCCACATCTTCGCCATTCTTAACTTCACCCTTCTTATTAAGATAAGTGTTAACCAAATGTCTCATGGTGTCTTTTAAACTGACCTCGGCATCCGGACTTCTTTTGGCTTCAAAGTGGTCGGTATCCAACACCACAATGTCCCCCGACGGATTATTTTTGCTGTCATATAACCTGTGGCCCAAATCTTCATCCTTGGCAATGGCTTCCCTCAACCGGTTATAAAACTCCTCACGGAAACCAATGTCCCGGTGATGGATGGCCTGGGCAGATAACATGTCATCTATTCCGTTATCGTTCTTGGTGGTGTCATCTGCTTTAAGTAAAGCAATGCTTTTTTCGATCAAGGCTTGCATATGTGCTTCTTTGCCCAATGCATAGGCATGTGTTTCGATATTGATATCATTAATGGTGGCATTGCGTTGATATTGATAGGTATCCGCACCTAATTCCATTAAGCTTTCGCGCACATCCGCGACCGTACCTGACATACCTAAAGCATTTACGGCCTTAAGGGCAATAGCTGCGGTGGTTTTATTAGTGTGGAAATGCATGGTCTGCTGCAAATAATCATCCAGTCCAATATCGAGCATTTTGACGGAAGGATCAGCACTTGCCTTTTTACCTGACTCTTCGGAATTATAGGCTGCTAGTTTCTGGCCATTTTTGTCTTCCACATGGACCAGCCTGCCTTGCGCATCCATGACTTTGCCGCTGGCAAACAATAAACCGATGATACTGCGC
>CAZBJT010000374.1:0-1730 GCA_964492215.1 uncultured Planctomycetales bacterium
CCATTGAAATAACTTTTGACCGCTTCCTTAAAAAGCACGTCCGGGGAAACATCCGCCAACCCTTTGCAGCAGGTCTCAAATTTAAAACGCACCTCATCTAAATCAATGGGGCGCTCTTCACCCTTATCATTCTTGATCAACAGGCTCTTGGCCCATTCAATGGATTCCTCCACTTGAACGGTCGGGCGATCGCGGCGGTGCTTGGCACGATCTTCTCTATAAATGATATAACGCTTGGCGACTTCATGATAACCGGCCGCCATGATCACTTTCTCGACGATATCCTGAACCTCTTCAATCTGCACCGCCTTACCTTCCGGCCAGCGCGTGCGTATCTCAGATATTACCTTTTCGGAAAGTTCCTGCGCTTTTTCGATCAAAATCTCATTATAAACACCCTTATTATGGGCAATCAGGGCTTTGGCAATGGCCAAAGTGATCTTTTCCTGCTTAAATGAAACCACTTTACCGTCACGTTTAAGCACGGCGTATAATTCGAATAATTTGCGGCGTTCGGCATGGTAACGGCGATAGCTGGCATAACGCTCAGCCACTTCTTTAAAACCGTTTTCATAAAGCTGGCGTATGACTTCATCCTGGATCTCTTCGACGGAAAGATAGGGCTTTTGCAAACCGCGCTCTTTTAAAACTTCGACGACACAATCCGTGACTTTTTGGGCATCCTTGGTGTATTCAACCGGGAGTTCAGATTCACGCGGCAAACCAGCCTGCTCTTTGAATGAATTAGCTATCGCGTGGGTAATGCGGGTAGGGATAAATTCAATAACTTGACCGTTGCGCTTATGTACTTTGATGTCGAAATTAGCAGCAGTTTCTTGATGAGACATTCGACAATCCTCCCTTGAATAAAGACATGATTTAAACTAAAACTTTACCTGAGAATAATGAAAATTTAACACTAAAAGGTGACTGGGAAAACGAAACGTTTTGGATGGCTTTTGGCAACACGCGATTAAAACCCTCTAATGTAAAAAACACAATATATATGCTTGCTGTGCGGCTGATGTACTACATATAGTATGTTAGAAAAATAACGACGTCAAACAAATAGTGAGATTTTTTGAAAATATTTTGGGGTCTGGATCCGACGGGAGACGTCAGACCCAGACCCGCAAATAAAACTTAAACCATAATATTATTTTTTTGCCGCATTGTAACGTTTCTCAACTTCTTGCCAATTGACCACAGCCCAAAAAGCAGCAATGTAATCCGGGCGGCGATTTTGATAATTCAGGTAATAGGCATGTTCCCAGACATCAATACCTAATAAAGGGACCTTGCCTTCCATGATAGGGCTATCTTGATTGGCCGTGGATGACACCTCTACCTTGCCATCTTTGGTCAAACTTAACCAGGCCCAGCCGGAACCAAAACGAGTAGTCGCTGCTTGAGCGAATTTTTCTTTAAATGCATCAAAAGAGCCAAAAGCCCCATTGATCGCCGCTGCCACATTGCCCACAGGGGCGCCGCCAGCCTTAGGACCGATCACTGTCCAGAATAAACTGTGATTCGCATGACCACCACCATTATTGCGCACCACATTGCGAATATCTTCCGGCACGGCATTAAGGTTAGCGATCAAATCTTCGACGCTCTTGCTCTCTAAATCAGCTTTGCCTTTAATGGCATTGTTGACATTGTTGATATACGCCTGGTGATGCTTGGTGTGATGGATTTCCATGGTGCGTGCGTCGATATGGGGTTCGAGC
>CAZBJT010000375.1:0-1701 GCA_964492215.1 uncultured Planctomycetales bacterium
TTGATGACAGTATCCTGCTTAGTGACAAACTCATTGAGGCGTGATTCTATCTTCTTCATTTCTTCAGGCTTAATGCCTTGGAAATGGGCAAAATCAAAACGTAGACGGTCTTGATCCACCGATGATCCTTGTTGCTTAACATGGGCACCCAATACTTCACGCAAAGCGGCCTGTAATAAATGGGTAGCGGTGTGATTGCGCATAATGGCGGCACGGCGCTGTTCGTCAATCATTGCTTCGACTTGATCGCCTTCTTTGATGCTGCCTTGCTCAATGCGACCTAAATGGATATAAATGTCATTAGTCTTTTGAGTGTCTTCAATACGTACTTTCCCTGAAGGGGATGTAAGATAACCCGTGTCCCCCACCTGGCCGCCAGACTCGGCGTAAAAAGGTGTACGGTTGAGCACAATTTTAACTACGTCTCCCTCATGAAAAACTTTAAGCACCCGGGCGGAAAGCTTTGTTTCCCCATAACCTAAAAATTCCGTCTTAGGCATATTCAGGGCAAAATTCTGGTCGGCAAATACATCGCCCATCATCTTGCTGGACGCGCGGGAACGGTTTTTCTGTTCTTCCATCTTAGTTTCAAAATGCTTAACAGCTGCGTCTAAAATATTCTGAGCTACACCCACCTCTTGAGCTACACCAAGAATAGTCGATAAAGTCAATCCATGTGTATCACGATACAAAAATATCAAATCACCTAAGTCTTTTTCATTAATATTTCCACCAACCGCTAAAACATTCCTGCCTTCGTATTTAAAAGATGCACCTTTAAACGTCAATCTTTCTTTCAATTCAGGCACTTTTTCTTTACGCACCTTGATAAACGCCTCTTCAATACGCTTCACTAAAGTCTTAATGTCCGCAGCTTTATTAGTCAATTCCGGATAAGGTCCGCTCATGCGCTCGATAACAATATCTACAAATGTATGTACCACGGGCTTCTCAATGCCGGCACGGATAGCTAAATCAGTCACATCAACAATCAGCTTACGCATGACATAGCCGCGGCCTTCATTGGAAGGAACGACCCCGTCGGCAATACCAAAGGTAACAGCCCGCATATGATCGGCAATGATGCGGTATTCGCTTTCAGTGACGTCTGCCTTGTTTGCCTTAAATGTGTCCTTGATAACTTTCAAGATCGCGGCAAAATTATCCGTCTCATAATTACTCTTCTTCCCCTGTACCACGGCGGCCAAACGTTCCAGGCCCATGCCGGTATCAATGTTCTTGGCCGGCAAAGGCTCTAAGACGCCACCGTCTTTGCGGTTAAACTGGGTGAACACCAAATTCCATATTTCCGAGAAACGGCCGCAAGAACAATCGGGATCGCATTTGTCTCTCTGCGGGCATTTTGGATTGAAGCCATAATCATAAAAAATTTCAGAACAAGGACCGCAAGGGCCATTAGGGCCGTTGAGCTTGGCATTGGACGGCCAAAAATTGCTTTTATCACCCAGTTTCACTATACGGTCCGACGGCATTTTAATATCGTTAAGCCAAATACCATAGGCCTCATCGTCTTCTCTATAAACCGAGACCCATAACCGTTCTTTAGGCAGCTTTAAATCAACAGTCAAAAATTCCCACGCCCAGTGAATCGCTTCTTTCTTGAAATAATCACCGAAGGAAAAATTACCCAGCATCTCAAAGAAGGTGTGGTGAAAATCAGTTTTACCGACACAGTCAAGG
>CAZBJT010000376.1:0-1690 GCA_964492215.1 uncultured Planctomycetales bacterium
GGAATCTTTCCCTAATAAGGGGCCGATGGTGCGCTCTTCTTCCACATGGATATGTACGGGCAGGGAACCGGAACGCAAGGCCAATGCCAAAAGTGACGCTTCTTCAAATTTAAAATCGCCGGTGATTTCAGCGGTACCGCTTAAAATAGGTTCGCGGATATTCGGGGCAGATAATACTTCATCGTCCAAAACAATGGCTAAACGTTCATTCACATGGGCGGTCGTCAAATCACCAAAGTCTTTGGTTCCTTTATCATTGAAGGTAAGCGAAATCTTGGGCTGCATGCCGGTGCGGTCAAAATCAACGCGGGCCTCTTTGATGGCATCCCCACCCAAAATCGCCTGCTTAACAAGCAAAATCGGGCCGCCACCTTCTTTTTTGAGGCTTTTTAATTCATACCCTTCAGGGACTTGGCCAGCTAAGGCATCTTTAAGCTTAGCTTGATCATTTTCTACAATATGAAATTCCAAATGCGCGACACGACCAACCATGTCCATGGCCTTAGCGCGGTCAGTCACACCGGGCAATTGCACCAAAATCTGATTATCCCCCTGACGCTGGATCAAGGTTTCTCCGACACCCAACCCATCAATGCGGTTACGCAAAACTTCCATAGACCGTAATACGGCGTCATTCTTGAGCTCCGGTGTTGCCAATTGCTCATTTTCCACTTTCAAGATCAAGTGCATACCGCCCTTAAGATCCAGGCCTAAATTGATACGCTTCTCGATGGGAAAAAGACTGACTAAAGCACCGGCAATAACAGCCAGGATGATAAAAACACGTTTGCGTAAATCCGCGCTCATGAGAACCCTTTCTAGATTGGATTGGATCCCCGCTTTCGCGGGGATGACATTCGGACTTATAAGTTGCTTCGCTGTCACTTCAGCAACTTATGTCCTCATGTCACTTAACTACTTCAGTTTTGACTTCATTGCTTTTAACGGTCGCGATTGATTCACGGTCGAATTCGATACGGCAACCTTCATCCACACGCACAACCACGGTCTTGTCTTTGACAATGGCGACGGTGCCGTGAATACCTGAAGTCGTGATCACTTCATCATTCTTCTTTAAGTTAGCCAGCATTTCCTTGGTCTTCTTTTGCTGCTGGCGCTGGGGACGAAGCACCAAAAAATAAAAGATCAAACCGATCGGAACATACATGAACAACATTTGAGTCAAACCGGAATCTTGAGGCATGAAATGACCTTTCTAGAGGAATCGACCTTTGGGACGAATTTTACTTAGTTTTTTTCATCAGGCTTTTAACGGTATCGCTTAATTGCGCACCTTTAGCAACCCAGGCATTGACCTTTTCTTTGTCGATCGAATAAGAAGCGGGCTTCTTGGCCGGGTCATAGTAACCTAAGATATCCAATGTACGACCATCGCGGCCTTCGCGTTTGGGCAAAGCAACGATGCGGTAATTATAGGCTCCTGAAGAAGCTTTACCTGCTTTTTGTAATCTGATTCTGACTTCCATTTGTTTTTACTTCCTTTCTTGTTTTTTTATTGATGTGCCAATTCAATTGCCCGTATTTGTGCACGGGCTTTATTTACAGTTTCCGTATATTCCGTGGCAGGATTTGAGTCAGCTACTAACCCAGCCCCAGCCTGAACATAGGCCTTACCTTTATGAACCACTATTGTACGTATAGTTATGCAAGTATCAAGGTTTTTCGAAAA
>CAZBJT010000377.1:0-1680 GCA_964492215.1 uncultured Planctomycetales bacterium
CATCCGTGCGGGTGCCATCGGCGGTAAGTTATTGGGTGCCGGGGGTGGCGGGTTCGTCTTATTTTTTGTCCAGCCTCAAAATAAACTCAAGGTGCGCGCGGCTTTAAAGGGCATGCTTGAAGTTCCTATCCGTTTTGAGAATTTAGGCAGCCAGATCATTTTTTACCAACCTGATACCGGTATCGTCAAATAATGACATTCCCTGATGTGGTGACCTTAGCCGGAGGTTTAGGCAAGCGGCTGCGTGAAGTGACCGGCGGCAAGCAGAAGATCTTAGCTGAGATCGACGGTAAGCCATTTATCAGTGTTTTGATTGATTATATCGCGGCTCAAGGTGGCAAGCGTTTTATTTTGTGTACCGGCCATGATGCGGATAGTGTCGAGATGGCCTTAAAGAATGCCCATCCTAATTTGTCCATTGTATTTTCCCGCGAAGAAGAGCCGCTTGGTACAGGTGGCGCCATCAAGCAGGGGGCGGCCTTGGTAAAGACCGACCGCTTCATTGCCATGAACGGCGATTGTTTTTGTGTGATTGATTATAATCAGTTGATCCAGGCGCATCTGGCGGTAAAAGCCCAGGCTACGATCGCCGTGACAAAATTAGATGATGCGCGTGAGTATGGCACGATTGAAACCGACGCCCAAAAATACATTACGGCGTTTAAAGAAAAGCAGCCCGAGTTAAGGTCTGCTTACATTAATACAGGTACATATTGCCTGGATCGTCATGTATTTAGTTTAGTTGATACGCCACAGAAATTCTCCATCGAATATAATTTCTTCCCGCACCTGGTGGGTCAAGGATTTTATGCCTTTGAAGTCCCCAATAAATTCATCGACATCGGCACCCCCGAGCGCTACGCCTGGGCCAAACAACATTTAGCTGACTTAAGAAAGTAAAAAAGGAGAAAGAAAAAGGGACACTAATGTGTCCCTCTGTGTGTCCCCTTTTTAAAAATATGGTTTTCTTAAACCGGTTTCTTAATTTTTTTACCCGTTTATTGATGGCGCCGCCGACCAGGTGGGATGCTTGGGTGTTGGCTGCCTTAGCGGTTGTGGCCACTTTTAATCCGTTTTATTTAAACCGGCCCATCAATCTTTTTGAGATGGGCCTGTATTTGCCCGGCATGAATGCCACGCTGCACGGGCTGTTTCCTTTTAGGGATTTTTTTCATTTGCGCGGGCCTTTGGATGTGTGGGTGCCGGCCAAGCTCCTGCAGGTTTTTGGCATGCACATGTCGGTCTTGAGTTTTTATTTTTTTGCGGGCAATGTGCTGTGTTTGGTGCTGATCGCCTTCATCGCTAAGGAACTGATGCAGTCGCGTTACATGTTGTATGTGATGATGCCGGTCATCATCACCCGTACTTGGCCCCGTATTATCTACATGATCTGGGGCGGGGCCCGTTACGCCATGGCGCTTTTGGCCATTTTATGGCTGATCAAAGCCTTCAAGAATCGCCGGCTGCCTTTATTTTTCTGGGGCGGGGTGGCGACGGTCATTGCTTCTCTCATTAGTATTGAAATGGGCGTGTATGTGTTCTTAGGTGTGCTGATAGCCCTGGCTTTTGCTTGGGCAGCCAAGGTGTATGAACCGGCGTGGCTCTCCAAGGCTGCAGGTGCTTATATCGGCGGTTGCGCTTTGATCGGCGGTATTTTTGTCGTGTACTATGCACTTAATC
>CAZBJT010000378.1:0-1679 GCA_964492215.1 uncultured Planctomycetales bacterium
TAGGTTTAGGCACCTTTACGCCATCCGCCTTGCTAGAAGTTGGGGCGCAAAAGTTTGATGTATTAAGCGGTGGTAACGTCGGTATTGGTACGACGGTGCCAGGGTATAAATTGGAGACTGTCGGAGAGATTAAAGCCAGCAAGCAGTCGTCGGGAGATTTGTCAGGAGTTGCTATAGGTAATAACGGCGCTGAGCATCCGAGGATTCAGTTTAATGTCTCTGATAACAGTTCCAGATTCAAGATTGAATTAAATGGCGCCAATGCAGCGAATGAGAGGCTTTCATTTTATGCAGGACCTTTAGGACAGGCTGCAACGACCGAAGCTCTTGTATTAGGAGGTAACGGCAACGTCGGCATTTCAACCTTTGCCCCTAACGCCTTATTGGATATTTCCTCGTCAGCCGCGCAAGACCTCTTCCGCGTCAACGACAATGGGACGGGGGACACCAGTCCATTTATTATCCTTTCCGATGGCAATGTCGGCATTGGCTCGCTAAGCCCTACACAAGTGTTGGATATCTCAGGTAACTACGCGCGCATAGTAGGGACGGGTACGGTCGTTACTGGCTTTAAGTTTAATAATACCAATTCAACTAGCCGTACATGGCTTATTGGCGGACTTGGCAATTCGGCATCCGTATCCGGTTATGGGCCAGATAAAGGTTTTACCATTTATGATGAGTCCGCTGCGGCGCCACGGTTAGTCATTGATATCGGTGGTAATGTCGGTGTTGCCACTTTTTCAACCGCGGCTTTCTTGGATATTTCCTCGACGGCAGCCCAAGACCTGTTGCGCGTCAATGATAACGGGGCAGGCGACACCAGCCCGTTCATCATCAAATCCGACGGCAATGTCGGTATCGGCTCCGTGACGCCCGGGACGGCGCTGGATGTACAGGGGACGATCAGGGCCACCGCCTTCAGCGGCCCGGCCGCCGGCTGGTCCCAAAGCACGGGCACGGTATATACCACCACCATCACCGACAATGTCGGCATCGGCACGTCGATTCCAGCTAGGCAGCTTACGCTCTTTCATGCAACCCTTCCGATCGTGCAGTTGGTTGACACATCATCCGGGTCAGGTCTTAATGACGGTGTATTCCTTTATATGAGCGGTCTGAATGGGGTTTTATCTAATCAAGAAAATGGGAATTTAGCCTTTCAGACAAATAATGCCGATCGAATGACGATAGGCAGCAGCGGCAACGTGGGGATTGGTACTGCAACGCCATCAGGTGGTCTGCATATTGTTACATCAGATAGTGCAGCGCCAGCTAATAATATTGGTTCAACATTAAGGCTCGAGTCCTCCGCAGCGGCGGGCGCGAACGTTGGTCCAAGCCTCATGTTTAGAGGTCAAACAGGAAATGCCACAGTCAATTATGGATTTGCAGGCATTCAAGGGGTGAAGGCAACTGGTAGTGGGGATGGTAATTACGACGGGGCTTTGATTTTTTCAGTACAAAAAGGCTCAATTGCAGCCCTTACAGAAAGAATGAGGATTGACGCTAATGGCAACGTCGGTATTTCCACCTTTGTCCCCAATGCCTTGCTCGACATTTCCTCGACGGCCGCCCAAGACCTGTTCCGCGTCAATGACAACGGCGCGGGGGACACCACGCCGTTTTTGATTGATTCGGTGGGCAATGTGGGTATCGGCTCCGTGACGCCCGGTGTG
>CAZBJT010000379.1:0-1670 GCA_964492215.1 uncultured Planctomycetales bacterium
TCTTAGGTGGCACTAAGCTGCCCATTTATTATGCCGGGCATAATATGTCGAGCGATTATTTGCATCAATTACTGCATACCCTCAAAGATAAACGCATTACAACCGTGGTCATTTCCAAATCAGGCACAACCACCGAGCCAGCCATTGCTTTTCGGGTGATCAAGAAATTGATGGAAAGCAAATACAGCGGCGAAGAATTAAAGAAACGTATCATTTGTGTGACGGATGAGAAAAAAGGCGCTTTGCGTAAGATTGCTGACAAGAATGGTTACCGTTCTTTTGTCATCCCGGATGATGTGGGTGGGCGGTATTCTATTTTAACGCCGGTGGGTCTCGTGCCATTGGCCTTGGCCGGTGTTGATGTGCAATCTCTTGTTGAAGGGGCACGCAAAGCCGAAGCTGAATACAGCGTTTGCGACATTGAGAAAAATAATTGTTACCGCTATGCCGCCTTGCGCAATGTCTTGTACCGCAAAGGCAAGAAGATCGAAGTATTGGCTTCTTTTTATCCCAATGTGTTCTTTGTGGCTGAATGGTTCAAGCAATTATTCGGCGAGAGCGAAGGCAAAGAGGGTAAGGGTATTTTCCCGGCCTCTATGATATTCTCGACGGACTTGCATTCCATGGGCCAATGGATGCAGGAAGCCGAACGCACCATTTTTGAAACATTTTTACAGATCGACAAGCAGCACCATGAAGTGCTGGTGCCCGAAGATAAAGAAGACATAGACGGCTTTAACTATGTAGCGGGCAAGAGTTTCGATTTTGTAAATAAGAAAGCCTATGAAGGTACCGCTGCCGCGCACGTCGAGGGTGGCGTACCTAATATGACGATCACCTTATGCAAGGCCGACACAGTGCATTTAGGCCATTTGTATTATTTCTTAGAAAAAGCCTGCGGCATTTCCGGTTATGTGCTTGGTGTTAATCCTTTTGACCAGCCCGGTGTTGAAGCATACAAGAAAAAGATGTTCGCCTTGTTAGGGAAGTAGTGCATGCCCATTGTCATTTCGGTACGTAATCTAAGAAAGACCTACCATAGCCGCTCGGGTTCAGGTGAGATCGTGCGGGCCTTAGATGGCCTTAACTTAGACATCCACGAAGGCGAGATCTTAGGCGTTTTAGGCCCTAACGGGGCAGGCAAAACCACTTTCCTCAATACATTATCTACACTGCTTTTACCCGACGAAGGCTCAATTTCAATTCTAGGCATTCCCTGCCAGGTCGGGCATTTCAATAAAATACGCCGATTGATCAATATGTCATCCGGTTATCCTAATTACCCCGGGGTTCTGACCGTCGAGGAGAATTTATATTTTTATGGCCGCCTTTATGGACTTTACGGCCAACAGCTTGAAAGTAAAGTAGCTGAGGTCATCGCACTTTTCGAGCTGCAGGAATTTGCCAGACGCCGTTTTGATGAACTTTCTTCCGGTACTAAGCAGCGCCTCTCGCTCGCCAAGGCCATGATCAATGACCCTAAGATCATTTTTCTCGATGAACCGACAGTCGGTCTTGACCCGGATGTATCGCTTAAGACCAGGCGCGTGGTCTTAGATGTGCTAAAGAAACGTCGTGTGACAGTGCTTTTGACCAGCCATAACATGGATGAAGTGGAAGTCATGTGCGATAGGGTGGCGTTTATTAAGAAGGGCAAGATTATCAAGCTC
>CAZBJT010000380.1:0-1661 GCA_964492215.1 uncultured Planctomycetales bacterium
GGATTTTCCGACGATGGGTGGCAGCTTGATTCCTACTTTTGATCAATCCATGCTAGCTCGCATAAATGCCTGGCGGTTTGAAAATAATCTGGAAGCGGTCACCATGGGGCAAGTGGTGATCCATTTCCTGCACCGGTTATGGGCTTTCTTGATCTTGGCCAAATTATTTTATATCAACCAGGTGGCTTATCAGAAGTGCCTGGATAAACCATTGGTCATGAAGTCACTTTTCTGGTTAAATATGGCGGTGGCGTTCCAGATCATGCTTGGCATCGGCACGGTCTTGATGAAAAAAGAAATTGTAACGACCACGCTGCATGTCACCACCGGGGCCATTGTTTTGGGTTTAAGCTTTTTATTGTTCCTGCGTTCATCACCATTGGCTTTTAATGAATTTAAGGAAATACTGGGGAAAGAATGAACCGCAAACTGATTAACGCTTATATAGAAATGACCAAGCCCAGCATCATGATGCTGGTTTTAGTCACAACGGCTTTGGGCTTTTATTTTGCCGAAGGCGGCATCCATCACCCATTGCTTTTATTGTGGACGCTTATTGGCTCGGCATTGACCTGCGGGGGAGCGGCGGTGCTAAATCAATATATCGAACGTGATGTCGATCCCTTAATGAAGCGTACTCAAAAGCGTCCTATACCCATGGGTATTATTACACCGGCCCAAGCACTAGGTTTTGGCATTACTTTGATCCTAATTGGCTTGTGCGTGCTTTGCTGGGAAGTAAATTTATTGACCGCTTTCTTAAGTTTATTGACCTGTTTTTTATATGTTTTAGTTTATACACCCATGAAGCGTTTAAGCTGGCTTAATACCACGATCGGTTCAATCCCCGGCGCCATACCGCCGATGGGTGGGTGGGCCGCGGCGACAAACCATATTGATCCGGGTGCGTGGGTTTTATTCTTTATCATGTTCACCTGGCAGCACCCGCATTTTTACGCCATTGCCTGGCTGTTTAAGGATGATTATAAAAGGGCCGGTTTTAAGATGCTGCCTGTGGTGTATCCCCAACCGCAATTTACTGTCGCGCAAATCATGGCTTTTACCTTTGCTTTAATTGGTTTTTCCATCATGCCGTCCATGATCGGCATGTCCGGTAAAATATATTTCTGGGGTGCTTTATTGTTGGGTGCCGGCCTTTTATACGTAAGCTTCCTGTTTCAACGTTCCCAGTCTATGCTCAATGCTCGTAAAGTCCTGGGGGCTTCAATCATTTATTTGCCTTTATTACTGGTGCTTATCATCATCGACGGTATTTTTTAATGTTTTCCAAAAAATTCCTGGCTCTGCAAATCATCCTGTCTGTGGTCCTTGCCGCATTGCTATTGACCATCTATGTAAAAAGAATGAGTCCGGTGTCTTTGCCTGTCTTGGGGCAGGTCAGTGATTTTACGTTGGATAATAGTGACGGGTTTAAAACCTCTTTGGCTGACCTCAAGGGGAAAGTATGGGTAAGTGATTTTATTTTTACCACCTGCGGCAGCATTTGCCCCATGATGACCAAGCACATGAATGTGCTGCACCGTTCTTTTCATGACAATAATGATGTGAGGCTGGTCTCCATTTCCGTCAATCCTGAGACGGATACCCCGCAGGTGCTTAGTCAGTTTTACCAACGGTATAAATCTAAAGAAATCGGGGCT
>CAZBJT010000381.1:0-1652 GCA_964492215.1 uncultured Planctomycetales bacterium
CTCGAGGCTGCCTTCTTTGAGTATCCATTTACGGATGTCCCCATCGCTGATGGCAACGATCAAATGATTGTGGCCGTCGGTAACAAGGATTTCCTTCTCACCGATCTCATTCATCCGCTTCATGGCCTGTTTGATGGTGAAATGTCTGTCGATCAAATGTGTTTTTAATTTGTCTATCATAATGTTATACCACGGTCCATCCGCCATCAACCATGACGGTCTCACCGGTCATATACATCGAGGCATCCGCCGCCAAAAACAGGACGACGGAGGCAATGTCCTGGGTATTTCCCATGCGTTTTAATGGTACGCGGTGTTCATACCTTTTTAAAAATAGTTCGTTCTGATGATCGAAAATGCCGCCGGGGCACAGGCAATTGACCCTGATGCCGTCTTGCCCGAACACCGACGCCATGGAGCGGGTCAAGTTAACAATACCGGCTTTAATGGTGCAATAAATGATTTCCGGGAACATTTTTTGTGTGCCTTCGTAAATTGTCGGGTCATTGGCCTGAACGCCGTAAATGGAACCGAAATGAATGATAGAACCCTTAATCTTGGCCTGCCGCATTAAGAGTGCCACTTTGCGGCTGGTCCAAATACAGGAATTCAAATGGATGTCCACATTGCCCCGGACATAATTCAAGTCGATGTGCTCCAACATGCGCGGCCAATCCTTGGTCCTGGGGTATGTCACATTGATCCAGCTATCAATAGCTTTGTATTTGGCAAATAATTCTTCCAGGCGGGCGTCCGCAGCCTCCAGGTCGCCTATATCAAAATACTCAAAAGCCGCTTTATAGCCGGCCTTGCGTATAGTATCCTCCAGATCTTGGGCTTTTTTCTTGTCGATATCAAGGATGACCACCTGCGCCCCCACACTGGCGAGCCCCCGGCAGATCTCGGCACCAATCAAACCGGCACCCCCGGCGACAAAAACGACTTTTCCGTCCAACTTAAAGAGATCCAAATAACTTTTCATAAGCGAATGATCTTTCTTTTGATTAAGAATTCTAAAAATTGAAAATCAATTTCCCGGTCCACATCAAAACCGGAAACATCCGGCATCACATAAATACGGCAATGGTCATTGACCGGCAAAGGGTTGTTTGACGTCAATAAATAGGTGCGGTCATAAAAATAAATCGAGGCATTGGCATCGTACACCTGTGGGGCATCCTGGCGCCTGACGATGGTTTTCTTTAACTTCTTGCACATGCTGACCTGCCCCGTCTTGCTCTGCTCAACCATATTGAAATACGGGTTCTTATGGGACGGGACCACACTGAACAATGTTTTGGGGCGGTCTTTTAAAAAAATATCCAGGCATGCATCCAGGTCTTTGACGGTCCTAAGCGGTGCCGTGGCATCGAGATCAACGACGATATCGTATGTCTCGCCATACAATTCTTCGCAGGCCGCCACCGCATGCTTCACCACCGGGATCTTGCCGGAGGTGTCGGTGGCTAAAGCAGCCGGCCTCATGAAAGGCACCTCTGCCCCATAACGCAAAGCAACTTTGGCGATTTTAGGGGAATCTGTTGAGACAATCACCCGTTTGGCCTTGCCCCACTTGAGGGCGGTGTGCAGCGTATGCGCGATCAAGGGCTTGCCGACCAGGGGACGGATGTTTTTGTCCTTTACTCCTTTGG
>CAZBJT010000382.1:0-1646 GCA_964492215.1 uncultured Planctomycetales bacterium
CATAGGCAACCACCCGTAAAGGGATTTTGGTTTGCAAGAAAGTTTTATTATCCAGTTTTCCTCGTAACCAGCGGCGGATGGCTTCCCCACCCACCAAACCGCTCATAGGAAAAATAGGGTCATATACTTTCATAAGGCCGGTGATTTTTTCAAATTCCTGCCCGTATTTCTCTAATTCATCGGCATTGCACCCGATCGACCATATGCTGCCGATCAAGGCCCCCATGCTGGAACCAACCACAATATCGATGGGAATACCTTCCCGCTCCAACACCCGGATGACCCCAATATGAGCCAAACCTAAAGCCGCGCCACCCCCCAATACCAAACCAATCATGACGCCACTGATCTGGCGTGATAAACGGCGGATGGTCTGGGCATAGGTGCTGTGAGGGTCGATCTCGACGATAGAAAAGTAATCGGTGACCACCCGTGTGACAAATTCCTGTGGCTTTAAATGCGGCAAAACCAGAAATACATCATAATTAAGGATATTCTTGATCTCTTCATGGGTCAAATGATGCTCTTCATCAACACCGCTGATGACCACCTGTACCCTGTCGGCGTGGAATTTTTCCTTAAGCTGTTCGCTTAATTTGTCAATGACATGGCGGTTGACTTCCAGGTCGCTCTCGCGGTCGATGGCCACTAAATGAATGACGTCTGATTGGATCAATGTTTTCATCACCACATCATCCATCTCATTAGGCAAATCCAGGACGATGTAATTATAATTATTGGCCGGAGCGCTGACAAATTGGCTGATCTTGGCCAAGGTGCCGTCATTTCTAGGGTCAAATTTAACGGTCAAAACATCGACGGGTAATTTGTCATGGACGATCGATTGGATGATGTGTTGATGATCATGCACAATATCAGCCAAATCTATGCAATGCGCATCAGGGTCGGAAGACAAGCTTAACAATAAGACCTTTTTATCGGTTTCAGCTTTCAGGCTCAGGGCCAAATTGGCGGCATAGGTGGAACTGCCTGAACCTTTGACCGGCGCATACACCGCAATGATGGTACTCTCCTGCATATTTTTGGTGCGTGTGACATGGCTGCGGATGCGTTTGGAAAGGCTTTGGCTTAAAGCCACGGCTAATTTGGGGGTAGATTTAAGCAATTGGGAAAATTCATCCTTGTCGATTTTGACAATGACCGAATCATTGATCGCTTCATAGGTATGCGAATGGCATTCACCGGTTAAGGTGGAAATAATACCAAAATGCATCCCCCGCAGGATAAAATCCATCTCTTCTTTTTGACCCAGCGGGGATGTTATGTAGGAATAGACACGACCGGAGACTAAGGCATAAAAGGCATCGGCCGGATCGCCTTGCTGGCAAACCACGTCGCCCTTATTGAATTCAACCAGCTCACAGCGGCGGGAAATGCGGTTTAACTCAAACCAGTTTAATCCCTGAAAAATAGGGATCTGTTTTAAGACGGTCATTTTATTGAAGAACGGTAAGGCGCTCATTTTATGATCTCGTTCTCCATCCATTCAAATTCTTTGGCCAATACTTTCTTGGCAAGTTTTAATTGAATGCGGTCTTCATTTTGGCTGCTGTCTAAGAAAACGGCATTAATGCGTTTTTTGGATTCCAGGCAAAAAGCATCGGCCAAATCGACCGCATTGCTTT
>CAZBJT010000383.1:0-1635 GCA_964492215.1 uncultured Planctomycetales bacterium
TCATCCGAGATAAGCTGCATTTGAGAAATCTCAGCCGGAGACAAAGCCGCCTGAATATATTCCTTAATGTCTTCGGAATGACGCACGATATCGATCTTCTCGCCATGCAATTCCGTGACAATATTTTTGACACGGCTGCCGCGCATACCAACACACGCACCCACGCAATCAATCTTCTCATCCTTAGAAAAAACCGCGATCTTGGTGCGCTCGCCGGGGTCACGGGCAATGGCCTTGACTTCAATAATGCCTTCATAAATCTCAGGCACTTCCAATTCAAACAGGCGCTTGACAAAATGCGGATGGGCACGCGACAAAATGATTTGCGGGCCGCGGTTCTCACGGCGCACTTCCAATACATAAGCCCGGATACGTTCACCCTGACGGAATTCTTCTTTATTGCTCTGTTCCGATTTAGGGATCAGACCTTCGGATTTACCTAAGTCCACAATGATGTTCCCGCGCTCAAAACGGTACACCGCACCGCTGATGATCTGGCCGATGCGTAAATTGTATTCGTTAAACACCACATCTTTTTCCGCTTCACGGATCTTCTGGATGACAACCTGCTTGGCGGTCTGGGCGGCAATACGGCCAAATTCGCTGGAATGGATTTCTTCCTCCCCGGCAAAGGCCGAGATCTTACCGGTCTTGCGGTCTAAGGTGACCTTGATGTCTTCTTCTTTGTCGACAGTCCAGATCTTGCGCGCGGCAGATGCGACAGCGGCTTCGACAGCAGCGATCAAAATGTCCTTATTGATGCCTTTGTCACGCTCGAGTTGTTCTAAAATGGTCATTAATTCCGTGTTTTCCATGACTAACCTCTTCCTTAACTTTTGTTTTTATCTTAAATCACCAACATCCCCCGTTGCACATGGGCCAAAGGAATGTTAATTTGTTTTTTTTGCTTATTCTTACCTATAACTACCGTCAATACATCTGCATCCGCTGCAGTTAAAATACCATTGAATTCTTTTTTACCTTCCACCGCTTCCTGCATATAAAAATAGATCTCAGCATTGAGATTACGCAAAAAATCTTTGAGCGTCTTAAGCGGCCTGTCCAACCCCGGGGATGAAACTTCCAGCGAATAACAATCCTCCGGAATAAACCCTGCGGCGTCAATGGCCTCAATTAAGCGCCTGTTAAGTGTACTACATAAGGCTATCGAAATGCCACCCTGAGGTATATCGGCCATGACTTGGATGGAAACGTCCCCGCCATGGCTGGCCACCCTTAATTCAATGAGGTCTGCCCCATTTTGCTCGGCCAACGGTTTAACCAAAGCCAAAACCCGCTGGGTGATTTCATCTGTCGTTAACCCTGCCATAATTTCATGATCTCAGTTGCTGCTTTATCTTTATCAACGAGTAATGTTTGATTGCCGCGGCGGATTTTTATTTCCACCTGGCCATTGGCCAAGGCGCGTTTGCCTAAAACCACCCTTAAAGGAATACCGATCAAATCAGCATCATTGAATTTACGGCCGGCACTTTCATCACGGTCGTCCAATAAGACTTCCAGGCCCGCTGCTTTTAACGTATCGTAATATTCCCGGGCCAAAGACATGGCCTGCGGATCGGAAACTTGCACCGGTAGTATTTCCACGTCGAACGGTGCTAATTCTTTAGACCA
>CAZBJT010000384.1:0-1632 GCA_964492215.1 uncultured Planctomycetales bacterium
TCGCTTTGCTCTAAAATCGTCCGTGAACTCGTCATCCCGGCCCTCGAGAAAGAAGTCAATGAGGGTGCAAACTTTGCCCGCCTGCGTCAGATTTACCACTCTTTAATCCTGGCCAAATGGTTTAAACAGCGCATCACACAAGGCCTGTTAAGCCGGGTTTACACCGACCAGAATAAAGTAGCTGGCATAGATTTAGATGATCACGACATCAAAGACAAAATATTTGCCCAGTACATCAAGGCCTATAAACAGGGAGTTTATAATTACATTAAAGAAGAGCAAGACCCCGTCACCAATCAAGCCATCCCCCGTAAATATTTCTCAGGTGGTGCCATATTTTCAGATTTCAATTTTGCCCAGGCATCCACAGAGGATGCCCGTACGGAAGCAGAAAAGAGCCCGACATTAAGGGTTCATGTCGATTTCGATGCCGCGATGCCTGGGAATCTCGATGTAAATGTTAAAAAGAAAGTAAATGAAATCCTGGATGTGTATCAAAATGCTTTGGACGGTGATACAAAAGTAAGTCTTAAAGGAATGTTAGGTCTGACTGAAATACAAAAAGGAACATTACGAGCTGCCTTTCCTTTGCCGACAGGTAAATCGATTGGTAAGCAAATCACAATGAGGTTAGGGGTAAGAGGCTTTGATGATATTGACGTCATTATTCACAAGAAAAAAGGTAAGGTGACCGGATGGACTTTCATTGGATATCGTTCTAAGAAAGAGATCGCCCGCAGTAAATGGCACTGGCAGGATAATCAGATGATATTTGATGATCCCATTGGCAGAAGCGATGTAGAAATTGAAACTCAAATTAAAAAAGCCTATGAAACCAAGGGACAGTCGATAATTGATATTACAAAATATATTCGAACTCCCGTTACTATCCCTCCCAAATTTCCTTTGCCTAAGAATCAAACATGGGGAGAAGTAGATTATATAAAGATTGGAACGGACAAGTATGACCAGCTTTTTTATGGCGTTTTTGTTAATAAGAAAGGTGAGGTTGAAGGGGCACAGTTTATTGGGTATTTAAAGGGAAAAGAGGTTGGCAGTAGTTTATGGACGTGGAATAGCCGTAAGATGGTTTATGTAGACCCTAAAGCTGCAATGAAGGACAAGATCCGTCAGCTTTATCTTAAACCCACCAATGAACCTTTAGACATCACTGATTTCATGAACGGAGATTATTTACCTGCAGATTTTCCTTTGCCAAATGAAAAATCCTGGCAGCAACTGTCACCTCGATTAGGAACAGGTCCTTTTACTAAAGTCGAGATGACTTCAAACTGGGTTAATGGCAAATTCCACGGGATTACATTGATTGGATTTAAGAAGATCAGTGGCAAGGAGAGGGAAGTCGCCCGCAGCATTTGGTTTTGGGATGGGGTAACATTTAATGTTAAAGAACCTGAGATAAAGGCTTTAATAAAAGCCCAGTATGTTTTATCGGATAATCCTGCCACGCCCATTGACGTTACTGATTATTTAAGCGAGAAAGTCAGGCTGTGCAGAGGTTTTCCATTGCCTAACGATGAAGAGTGGGGCACCAATGAATCGATTTATGCGGGAACTGCAGATCCAGAAAAAATTGAACTATTGGTCGATCGTAATGAAAAAGAGGTCAAA
>CAZBJT010000385.1:0-1631 GCA_964492215.1 uncultured Planctomycetales bacterium
GACGGTTGACATTAAGAAATACACCTGGGAGATCTACCAATATTATTTTGATGATGTAGTGCAGAATTTATCATCTAAGGTCATCGGCTATTTTACTCAATATCCCCTAAAGTTGGCTTGGGCGGTGACCATCCATAAATCCCAGGGTCAGACCTTTGAGCGCGTCATCATCGACATCGGCTGGGGCACGTTCACGCATGGACAAATATATGTCGCTTTAAGCCGTTGCACATCGCTCGAGGGCATTATCCTAAAGCAGCCGATTGCCCAGCGGCATATCCTCATGGATGACCGTGTCCGCCAATTCATGAAAACGGTTGTTGAATAATCAGTTGCCTTGAGGGTAGCCCTGTACTAAAATCCACCCATGCCTTTTATCCTGTTTATTATCTTTTTATCTTTTGCCTCGCCTATCCTCGCGGCCACAGCACCGGACCTTCCGCGCAGTAAAGCCATTGATACGGCTTTAAGTAAAATCGAAGCAAAGAAGAAAAACCCAAAAGGATGGGAAGAGGCCAATGCGGATAAGCCCTATATCGGCCTTTTAAGCGAATATGATGTGGTGCTTAATGAGGATTGGTCTTATGTGGAGAATTATCATGCGCGGGTGAGGATACAAAAAGAGTCAGCCAAAGAATTGGGGCAATGGCCCATCTATTACAATAAATCCCGAGAAGAAATTGTCAGCATTAAAGCTTTTATCGAAACCGTTGACGGGAAGAAAGTGGAAGCGACCAAGATTGAAGATCAAGGTGTTTATGACGACCTTCCTATGTATGCCGATATGAAGGTTAAGGTGATTACCTTGCCGCAAGTCAATGTTGGTACGGTCATTGATGTGCAGGTGACCACCAAAGTTAGACGCAAAGAAATACCTGCCCAGTTCTGGGACATTATTCCTTATCCGGTCATCCCTACCAAATATACGCGGCACACCTATGTTTTTCCTGATAATCAGCCGATACCATTCCATGTTTCTAACAGCGATGTTCAGCCGATCGTGGATAAAAAGGACGGCACTGTGAAGTATTCGTTTGTTTTTGAAGAAACCGAATATGCCGACGATGAAGATTTCCTGCCTCCCTTAGAAGAGATCGCGGGTACTTTTTCCCTTTCATCCATCAAAGATTGGAAACAGGTAGCTGACTGGTACCGTGATACGATTGACAAAGACACCTTGGATGATGCGGATATTTCAGTCAAAGCGGTTGAGTTGGCCAAAGACAAGCCCGACCAAAAAAGCAAGGCCAAGGCCATCTTAGAATTCATTCAGGATAATTTCCATTATGTGTCCATGAGTCTGGGGGACCATACCGTAGATATTCATCCCACCGTCGATGTGTTTAAAAGCCATTACGGTGATTGCAAAGATTTGGCGGTACTGGCCCGGCAAATGCTTAAAATTATCGGCATTGATGCTAATATTTGTTTGTTTAGCGGGGAGTTTAGCGGTAATCCGCAAAATGCCTTGCCTAATTTGGCTGGCTTCGACCATATGGTGCTGGAATTGTCCCTCGATGGGCAAAAATATTTTGTCGATCCGCAAGCTAAGGGTTTTGATATCGGTCAATTGCCTGGGGATTATGATAATGCGTATGTTTTCGTCATCGAGCCTTCCGGGTATCGTTTTG
>CAZBJT010000386.1:0-1615 GCA_964492215.1 uncultured Planctomycetales bacterium
TCTTTTATATGGCGTCTATCATGTTGGTTTTGCTTTATTGGGCCTGGCGTGACCATCGGGCAAGGAATCTCGGCCTATGATAGATAAGTTAAAATACGGCTGGGTCCTGTATTTGATTGTCGCGGCTGTTTTGTTGAGTATTAACCGCCGGGAGTTGGATTTTCAATCGCTCAATCGCCTGAAATTTTCCGCTATTTATCTGGTGGATGGTTTTAAGAGGGACGAGGTAGATTTACGCAAAGTGCGCCAGGCGATCGCCTATTACAAGACATTAGACAATCTTTTCCCGGCCACTGCTGCCGACGATAATGCCTTGGGTTATGCTTCTTATCTGACGCATGATTATCACAGGGCGTCTGAGTATTTTGAGAAAGCCGCAGCTCTTGAGCCAAATCATTATCAGGTATTTTTTAATTTGGGTATGTCCTATTATGCCCAACGGTTATATAATAGGGCAGAAGCCGCATTCAAGCAGGCCTTGGGACTCTTAGGGCCGCAAGGGTATTTTCGCCAGGATATGCTTTCACCTTATAGCCTGGTTGAAACACCTCAGGGAATGTCGGGCGACCATCAGGGGGTTGAATTTAATTTGGCCTTATGGCATTGCCGGCAAATGATCATCTTAAGTGCAAAGGCTGACAGTAAGGCAATATCATCCGGCGAGCAGGAATTAAAGAAGCAGTGGGACGCGCAGTTGCTTAAGGGTAAATTGTTTTATTGGATACCGCTGCATCAGGTTAATATCAATGGAAAAATGGAATACATGCTTTAATTAAAAGGGAGATGAGCGATGAAAAAAATCTTGGCGGGGCTTATTTTTGCAGGGGCTTTGGTTTTTACAGTGGCGGTGTTCGCACAACAAGAGCAGCAAGTGGCCGCGAATACTGAAATGAGCGAACCGGTTGCCGACACGCCGTCGGATGCTGATGCCGTCGTCAACGATGAAGGCTATGGCAATGATGCCGAATATTTCGGTGCTGAGGTCAATGGCATTGATGACGGGACTTTGGAAGAAGAAGCGCCGGCTGTGAATGCAGAAGTTGACGAAGCTGCTCCCGATGCCGCTCCTGAAGATGCTGCTCAATAAAAGATGTTTTTTCCTCGTTGTCGCCGTGGTTTTGATGGCTGCTGCCATGCGTATGGCATGGGCCGGGGAAGATAATGCCTCAGCCCCGGCGGCGGACATTTACAATAAAGCCGTGCGCCTGTATGAAGCCAAGCATTGGGCTGCCGCCAAAGAATATTTCCACCAGTATTTAGCAGAATACTCCGAAACCCCGCTGTACGTCACCTGCCTGTATTACCTGGGTTATTGTTATCAGCAATTAAAAGACAAAGAAGAAGCTATTCTCATCTATCACAAAGTGATCGACCAGGCCAAGCCCGAAGAAAGCTTCTGGTCCCAAATGGCCCAAAACCGCATCGAAGAAATCAGCCCTTAGACGTAATTCCAGACACCTAGGGTAATTTAATTAATTCCAATTAATTCCGAGCCACCCACCGTAACCTTAATTATCTTCTCCATGTTGCTAGTGTCAAAAAGAGTTAAGTACTATTGTATGCGGAACGGGATATTTTTGCCGTTGGCTTCGGTTTACAGCCATTTGCCTCAAGG
>CAZBJT010000387.1:0-1614 GCA_964492215.1 uncultured Planctomycetales bacterium
CTTGGGTCCGCGCTGCTAATAAGAATACATCCATCATCGCAGAGGGTTCTGATTGAAAAAGGTCTATGTCAGCTTCAATGGAATTGCCGTGAATACGCAAGACAGGATCAGGAAGACGGGGGGCAGCCGGGTCCCAATACCCCATGTGGTTCATGCCATCCTTATAAAAACCTTCCCCCAACCGCTGGACGCTAAGCCCGGCAGGCACATTGATCTCCGACGGCACCATCTCATCAACATAGACTGCAGGCTTGACGTTTTCCCCAACCCTTAAGAAAACATTGCTTAAGATGGTATAAATAATTTGGGTATGGGTGTAATAGTTCAAGATCAATTGATCCATGCTGAAATCTTCGCCGCGCCCATAGGCCCGCGTCTTTAACTCCGTAATCAAATTTTGCTGAGTCGAAATGATGATAGCATTGCCATAAGGATCAACCCCTCCTGTCCGCGCTGAGCGGCTGGCATTAATTTGTTGAAGAATGCTTGAAAGGCCTTGCCAATGTTTCTCAAGGTCAGCATGTTCCTGTGGCGTGATCAGCCCTGTGGCCAACAAAAAATTAATCATTAAAGGGATTTGACTCTCGATGGAACCTGCTTTCTCCTTGATGTTCAATGACTTCATCGTGGATCTGAGTGCAGCAATATCTTTATCGTTCCAGGTAATTTCCGTCCCTTTTTGATTTCGCTCTTCTCTTTTTGAAAAAAGCCTGCCTTCCATCCATTCCCTCATGAATACAACATTGCTCAGTCGACCCTTGATGTCATATCCGCGTTCCTCTAAGAAATCTGCGACTGCACCTGTCAATTGGCTTTGCCCTGCAGTGGCTTCAATTTGCTCCGCCATGGCACCCAACTCTTGAGGAAGTAACGGTTTAAAAGCAGGTGCCTGGTTTGACGTCAATAAGCCGCCCCATTTTCTTTGAAAGGCACCTTGGGACAGAAGCTGGTCGATCAATTTCTCCAATAAAGCAAACATCTTCACACCTCCCAAGGAATCATTGTCCAACAGGAAATCATGCTGGAAAAAGATAAACGGGGTGGTGCGTTCGCCGGATAAAGAAGTACGCTGGGCTGCCAAATGGTTCATAGGCGCAAAAATGTCCCGCTGCAGCACTTGACCCACAGCCCTTTTCTCTATCGCAGAAAAAGACTTCAACAGCCCTTGTGATTTCGCATACTGTACAGGGAGCATGGCGGCGCTTGAATTATTCAAATCGACTTCTGTTTGGTCCATGCCCTCCTCGAGGACAGGTTCTAAAGATTCACTGGCCTGGGCTTTACTGACTGATTTTAAGGCATGGTCCCATTGTTCGGTTCCGGCCTGCACACCGCCGGAGAAATATTTGCGCGGGATGGTTTGATGGGTGTATTTGTCTTCATCTTCTTTGATGTAATTGTAGACACCTTTTTTAAAGGCGAGCAAATACTGATGATAGATGACTTGATTGGCAGCAGGGTCCTGTTGATCCACCCCTTTGGTTTTTTGCTGATTCACATAGGACTTGCCTAACAAGCTATTCTTTAGCGTACGCTTATACCATTCCGCCAAGATCATGGCGCTGAACACCTGACGCAACATGGCGAAATTCTTACCCTCATTGACTTCTTTCT
>CAZBJT010000388.1:0-1611 GCA_964492215.1 uncultured Planctomycetales bacterium
ATCATTATTTTTTTCATAAACCCTCCTAAGTCATTAAGTATATCACAAGAATTTCTCTACTGCCGCAAGGTTTGCAAGGTCGCTGCATGCGCGGCCCGGGCCTGCTCCATTTTAGACAAACAGAACGCCCTATTTTTGTATACGGCGCTTCCTTTAGGGTCCACGGCTTGGGCCAGATCCAAATCCTTCATGGCCCAATCATAGTGACCGGTAAAAATATAAATACCCGCCCGGTCCACCAAGCCGCCATAATCATAAGGTGCAATACGCAAGGCCTGCTGCACATCGCTTAAGGCCTCATCCGTGCGGCCTTTGGACATCCACCACACCGACCTGTCGATATAGCTGTATTGATAATTAGGTTCCAGCTCAATAGCCCGTGTCAGGTCGGCAAACTCAGCCGCGTCATTGTGCTGTGTTTTGTAAACCCGCGCCCGTCGGATATAAACCTCAAAATAACGCGGATTGATCATAATGGCTTTATTAAAATCTTCCAGGGCCTGCTCCTCGAGGCCAAGCTGATGATACGCCGTGCCCCGGTTCATGTATGTTTTGTAATCATCCGGCTTGATGGCCAGGGCCTTATTAAAGAATGGTATGGCCCGCGTTTCTTGTTTGTCGACGCTGTACGCATTGCCTAAATTGGCATACACCCGCTGCTTGCCTGATTTTTGGGCCGCATCTTCCCAAAGCGTTAAACCATTCTGCCAGACCTGATTGCGCTGAAAACTAAGCAGCGACAAAGCAATGACCACGCCTATCATCAATCCCATCAAGGAAAGCCGCTGGCGGATGAAAGCCGATAAAGCCGCCACCACAGCTAGAAAAAAACCGAATGATATCAGATAAAGCTTATGCTCAAAAATAACATTGGCGCGCGGCACCATATTGATGGCAAACGTGATCAATACCCATGCCAAACCAACGGCGATCAAGGGCCTGGAGCGGCGCAAACGAATGATCAGGACAACAATGCCGCTGATGGCGCACAGGCCTATGAAGGTTAATGGCGGGTGCCATAAATCCGTCGACAAAGGGTAATCGTAGTCGATATTTTGATTGATCGGGAACACCAGCAAACGCATGAACGTCAGGAACACCCGCATCTGGGTGAGAAAATAATTCCCTCCCTGGATAATATCGCCGTCATGGGATTCGGAGGAAATGGATGTATAAAAAATACGAAAGTCCATGTGCAGCAATTTCATCAAAAACAGGCAAAAGAACAAACCCACGGCGCTGATAGCTATGTAGATCCATACGGGCTTTTTTTCTTTGGGCCATAAAATCCACTCCATGGCCAAAATCATCAAGGGAATGGTCACCGCCACTTCCTTGGTCATCAAACCAAGGATAGCTGAAGCACCCAGCAGAAAAAATAAAAATACTTTCCGCCTCAGGGACGATGTGACCCGCATATGCAAATAGCAATAGATGGCGCTTAAATAAAACACAGTGGCCAGGGATTCAAACCGTTGGGAAATATACGTGACGGCCTGGGTCTGGCAGGGATGGACTGAAAATAGTACGGCGATTATAAATGGTATTTCCCGACGGAACCAATCGCGGGGTTGTTTGGCATCACCCGCGATCCTTAAGAGCATGCCAGCC
>CAZBJT010000389.1:0-1607 GCA_964492215.1 uncultured Planctomycetales bacterium
TAGATCTTTGGCGATCATGTCCATGTGAGACTCGACGGCAAAACCGCTTTGCACACCGCCAAAGCCGCGCATGGCGCCGCTGATAGGATTGTTAGTATAAACACGGTAACCGCTCATGCGGAAATGCTGAATTTTATAAACCATGAAAATACGCATCATGGCCGCAGCCAACACCGTCGGCCCATAGCTGCAATAAGCGCCACCGTCGGCTAAAACTTCACCGGTAATAGCTAAAATGGTGCCGTCTTTTTTCACACCGGTCTTGATCTTATAAATCATGCCGTGCTTACGGCGGGTGGTGGTAAATTCTTCTTCGCGGGTCAATGTGATCTTGACCGGTAAGCCGCCGGCTTTTTTAGACAATAAGCACGCAGCAAAATCCATGGGCAGCATTTCAAGCTTACCGCCGAAACCGCCGCCCACTGCCATTTTGATGACACGCACATCGTTTAAATCCATTTTTAATGTTTTGGCCAATGCTTCACGGCATTTAAACGGGGCTTGGCTCGAGGACCACAATGTAATCTTATTGGTGAATGTTTCCCATTGCCCGACACACACATGCGGCTCCATGGGTGATGGATGGGCCACGGGGCACCAAAACTTATCTTCACGCACCAAGTCTGCTTCTTTCATCACACGCTCAGAATTACCAAAATTAACCGGCAAGATCACCGCAATATTGTTAAGCGATTCATGGATCTGGGGAGCGCCCGGTTTCATGGCTTCTTCAATTTCAAAGACACCTGGAAGGATTTCATATTTAACATCGATCAAACGCAGCGCTTCATCCGCCGTCTCTTCATCTACAGCAGCAACAGCGGCAATCTCATCACCGATATAACGCACCTTATCCGATTCCAACGCCATTTGGTCGACGGTGTGTGGAAAGAAATACTCATTGGAACCAAATTTGATCAAATGCGTGTCTTTGGCCGTGACAATAGATTTAACACCCGGTAAGGCTTCAGCTTTGGATGTATCAATGCTGATGATACGGGCATGGGCATGTGGGGAACGCAACATTTTACCAACCAGCATATTGGGAAAATAGACATCAAAAACATATTTAAGCTGACCCGTAACAATACCTCTGCCCTCAATACGAGGAACACTCTTGCCTACAGGATCAACATATTGGTCAACGTATTTGGATTTTTTAACGGTCAAGGCCATAATTTAATTAGAACTTTTTGATGTTCGGATTTTCAGCTATTTCTTCACCGGCTTTTTTCACAGCTTCAAAAATCTTCGGATAACCGGCGCAACGGCAAATATTACCGTCTAATGCATATTCAATATCTGTCTGGGTAGCTTTAGGATTATCCTGTAAAAGTGCGGTGGCGGACATGATCATGCCCGGTATACAGAAACCACATTGCACCGAACCGCAATCGACAAAAGCCTGCTGCACCGGATGTAAAACATCGCCTTGGGCCAAGCCTTCAATTGTCGTGATGGCTTTACCTTCGCATGTCCCTGCCATGGTAATACAAGATAGTACTGCTTTGCCGTCGATAATGACAGTACACGTGCCGCACTCTGTTTCCTGGCAGGCTGTTTTAGTACCGGTCAATGACAAAGAATCACGCAAAACCTCGAGCAAG
>CAZBJT010000390.1:0-1590 GCA_964492215.1 uncultured Planctomycetales bacterium
AAGGGCAAGCCGGGTCATTATCCAACACATAGGCCTGCACATCAAAGCTCGGGGAAGCCTGCAAGATCATCTTGCCTAATTGCCCGCCTTTGATAAAACCTATTTTTAATCCGCGACGGTACATAATTAACCTAACACAATATCCATGCGTGCCACTTTGCCTCCACGCACATCCTGGGCGTATGGCCCGACTATTTGAGAAGCTGGAAGTACAATTTTCTTCTTACCTTCACGGTATTGCAATGTCACGGCCTGTGCTTTGACCGCATTAGGGCCGAATGTATCCTTCATGAGTGGATTGTGATAAACCACCTGGGTGGATCCCAAGAAATTAAATGCATAGGTCTTGGGTGCAAATCCGCCTTGGGCCTTGGTGGTAAAAAAGCTTGCCGGCAAGATCGGATTAAATGATAAAACCAAATCCCCGTCCGACTTTAAGGTAAACGGCTTTAAGCCCGCATTCATCACCAGCCACATATGCAACAATTCCGCGGTACTCCCGGAAAGGCGTGCCACAAAACCCTGACCGTGCAAATTCTTATCTTGATGGGCAGATGAAGCAATGAAAGAAGAATTCTCCAGGATGCTGCGGCCGTAAACGGCCGGATCTAAAAACGGCACAAAGGCAGTCTTAATTGATTCATAGAATTCCTGATACAAACCGCTGCGCAAGACCTCCAGCAAATATTTATATTCCATGTGCAGCCATACCGACTCATTCTCAAGCCACCCGGCGGGAAAAATGCGGGTGCGGCCTATTTCTTCGGTTTCTTTAGAAAGGTCGGTATTGACCCTGTACATCCCAAGGGCCTTATCATACAGCTTGCTTTTCTTGACGACCTTAAACAGATCAGCAGCTGCCCCATCTTTTTCAACACGCAGGGCATGCACAAACCCTTCTAAGAATAAAGGCAAGTCGTGGCGTTTGAATTCCAAAGCCCTCACATGATGATCGCCATGATGACTCTTATCTAAAACGTCCCAACGCAGCACTTCGTGATAAAAATACGTGGCAAAAGTGCCGTCGCTGTTCTTGGCTTTTTTGATACCGACCTCACACCGGGTCACGATGCCGTGAAGGAACTTACGTACCTCACCGATAGTAATAACCTTCTCGCCGCCGCCAATGCCATAACGGATATGCTGACGGTAATGTTCTTTTAAATCATTGGCTTTTTGCCAATACTTCAAGGCATCACTCTCTGTAGATAAAACATGATTCAAGCCTTGGAAAAAATCCACTAATTCGCCAAAGGCAGAAACCTGCATGGCATCGTCGCATTTTAATTGGTCAAGCGCGCCCAAGGTAAAAGCGGCAAAGCGCTTCACTTCAAATGCCTCCGATATGGACGAACCTAACAAACCAGGCAAACCATTTAAGGCGTCATACCAATTAGGCTTATTGGCCTCCATTTCAACACCGATGCCGCTGGGATCCAGCGTGGCGGCTTTATTAGCCAATAAACAAAGCAATTTAACCAATAAATTGGTGGTATAAACATCCCCTTCACCGCCGTGCACCCGCAGCTTATAACCTTTTTGCTTGGCTGCCACTTTCTTATCGTGCTCTTCTAGCGAATGATACTGACG
>CAZBJT010000391.1:0-1578 GCA_964492215.1 uncultured Planctomycetales bacterium
GAAAAAACCGCAATCAGGAAGCCGGCTATGACCGCTGTGATCAACCCTTGTTCCGGTTTGACCCCTGAGGCAATGGCAAAGGCAATCGACAGGGGAAGGGCCACAATCCCCACAATGATCCCAGCCATCACATCGCTGCGCAGGCTCTTTAGGGAATAGCCTTCCTTAAATAAACTGACTAATTTTGGTTCAAAAGGTTTGTTCATAGGGATAAGGTTTTATTGACTCCGAATAACCTCTATGATAGCAAATCCTGTGGATTTTTAACAGGATATGCTATACTTTTACATATTCTTTATTCATGCTTTACATTGTCATTATAAGGTAATTTCATGCGTGCCGGTGTTATTGATATAGGTTCTTCTTCCATCAAGCTGCTTATTGGTGAGCGGCATGGGGAAGATGTTAAGATCATTGAGTCATTGAAAAATGCCCTGCCTTTGGGCAAGCATGCCTTCCTTAAAGGCCGCATCCCGCAAACCATCATCAATCAAACCGCTGCTGTTCTTCAGAAATATAAGGAAGCCCTTAAGGTCTATGATGTCGTGGATGTCATGGTTATTGCCACGACCGCGGTGCGCGAAGCCCGTAACCGGGACATTTTCTTAGACACGGTCTTGCGTAAAACCGGTTTTAAGATCGATGTCTTAAATGCAGGGGACGTGGTTTATTACATCGATTATTTCCTATCGCATAAGCTTAAGAAAACATATCCGGTGGATAAGAAGAATTTGCTCATTGCGGAACTGGGGGCCGGCAGTCTCGACGTTTCGGTCATGGAAAAAGGGCTGACACTCACTAATATTGGTTTTCCCATCGGCACATTGCGTTTGTCTCAATTTATGGAAACGCTGGATGGTTCCATGCAGGAAGTGCATGAGGCCACCGAAGAGTATATTGAAAATGAAGTGCTGTTTTTAAGGCGGAACAACCCGGGGTTGCTCATTGATGACATTATCTTGATCGATGAAAATTATTCCCCGTTTATCCAGAATGTATTGCCGAGCAAACGCCGTGATTCCGATTTCTTTAAGTTCAAAGCCAATGAAGCCCAGGAATTCTTAAGCCGCCTGCGCCAGATGAACCCGGAAGAAGTAGCCAATACCTATCAAATCCCGGCAGACATCTCCACGACCATCTCCGGTTTTGCCATTATCCTCAATACGCTTTTTAAATTGAATAAAAATGAACATGTGTATATCCTCGAAGCCTCGCTTTCCGAGGCCATTCTGGCTAATATGCTGTTCAAATTCGAGATCACAGAGAAAGACAATAAATTAAGCCAGTTAGTGTCCGTGGCGCATTTCCTCTGCCAGAAATACGGCATGGATTTAAACCATTTGAAACATGTGGCGTCCCTGACCGAGCAATTATTCGATGCCTTTAAGGAAATTTTGGGGCTGGAGGAAAAAGACCGTTTGTATTTATTACTGGCCGCCTATTTGCACGACATCGGCATGTTCGTCAATAACCGTGCCCATCACAAGCACAGCGAATACATCATCAGTTCCCTGAATTTATTCCGCTTAACCGAGGATGAAGTCAATATCATCGCCTGTATTGCAAGGTATCACCGCA
>CAZBJT010000392.1:0-1576 GCA_964492215.1 uncultured Planctomycetales bacterium
CCAAGGCATTGCCGACGGGCAAATCACCACAAGACTGATTTGAGCGTTTTTCTGCAAGGGATCCGGCACCCAATCCACACTGACAATGCTCTCAATAGGATGCCCATTAATGGTAAATCCTTCAATACGGTTAAAATAGTTGACTGTTGATGGCACCGTGAGGTTGATACGGATGCGCTGCATATCGTAATAATTAACAAGCCAGCTTTCCTTGGCCACATTCATCCCATTAGCCACCAGCATATCTTTCACCTTTAAATCATGCGGGGCCGTGACTTCACCGGCTGTTCTTTCCTGATAAGCCATGGCTAATTCCTGTGACAGGTCATCGACTTGCTGTTTGGCAATTGTGACTTCCTGTGAAGTTGCGGCTTGAGCTTGGAACAAAGCTTTTAATTCCGTCAGTTTTCTCTTATGTATCTCGATGGATGTAGTTATTTGATCAATACGGGTGTTAAGTTTCGGGTCAATAACAAAGAAAATGGTTTCCCCTGCCTTGTATTCTTTCTTACTGCTATCCATGCCGCTAATAATACCGCTTTTCCTGGCTGACATATGGTCTTCCATCGGTGTAGGTACTAAAGTTTGAGACAGGACATAGGGAGCGGATATTTCAGATTTAATGCTTTCGTGCCCTGTTGTTCCTTGCTGCACCTGTTTTGTTTCTTCCGAGGTAATCGTCGCAGGTATCGTACTGACCGGTGCTGTTGTTATAGGCTGACTAATCATCGGTATAGCAGGCGGCGGCAGGGTCACAGCAGGTTTATCTGCGGTTTCCGCTGGTTTTTCTGCCGAATAAGGTGTTAAAACCACCCTGTCAAGAGGCGGCCTGTGATGATTGACCACGGAAGGATGCTGGATGGCCATTAAAACTTTATTGAGGTTCAATTTTAATTCTTTGAGATAAGTATCCACCGTGGCGCGGGCGGCAGGCTTTTTATAAGGATGGGTCAACAAATACCCCCCTTTGGGTGTGCCCTGATTTCTTTGCTCGATATTGGCTTTGAATAATTCGGGGTCAGTGATGGCCTGCTTGAATTGCTGGGTCTTAAGTACGGTTTGCAAATGAGGAGGTAAAATATCGATGGCATCGAGCAAGTCTTGTAATTTTTCATAGCCGATAGCACCGGGATGATTGCCTAGTAAATTGCTTACATTCCCATCCATTCTATTTAATTTTGCCTGCAAACTGTTAAGCAATTGGGTAATGACATAATTATGCTGGATAATCATTTCCGGGGTAATTACTTTTGAGACAGCAGGTGCTGTATCGATTTTGGCGGGAACCGGTTGTTGTGGAATAGCTGCTGCCGGCGGTGCTGTCGGCTCTTGAACCACATCCGCTTTTATATTGGGAGTAGTCTGGGCTGGACGGATTACAGGAACAGCCGATTCTGGAATGACCCTAGTCACAGCTGGTGTTGCTGCCATAACGCCGTCCATATGTTGTGACTGATAGTCATAGCCCGTGTTAACAGGTATTGGTTTAAAACTATTAGGCACCGCATGAAAATCACCGGCATGCGCCAGGAATCCGCCAGAAAAAGTACTGATGATCGTCGCGACCATCAGGAAT
>CAZBJT010000393.1:0-1568 GCA_964492215.1 uncultured Planctomycetales bacterium
AATTTTGACAAAAACTTATTTTAATATTTCCTGGATTTTCCCCAACAGCAATGCGCGGTCGAGGGGTTTTTGCATGTAGTCGATACCCATGATCTTGCCGATGCGCGGGTCCAATTCCTGGTCACGCGAAGTCAGGATAATGATGGGTATGTCTTTATAATCAGGGTCGAATTTAAGCGTATGGCAGACATCGTAGCCGTTTAACTCAGGCATCATGATGTCCAAGATGATCAGATCCGGCTGATGCTTTTTGACAAAAACCATGGCATCAATGCCGTCCTTGGCGGTCGATACTTCAAAACCTTCATGCGCCAGCACCCCCTGCAATAACTTGAGGATAGTTGGATCATCGTCAACCACCAGGATTTTTCTTTTTTTAATCATCGCTAATAGTCGCCATCATGGATTCAAGTTGAGAAAACCGGTCTTTATAATCCTTGCGGGCACGGCGTATCACGTCAAACGCCTCTTCCCTTCCGTAAACATGGGAGATTTCGCAAATACGTTCGTCGGAACCAGGGATGTCCTTATAGGTCAAGAAATAATGCTTAAGCCGGTCGATGAACGAACGCGGGCAATCTTCGATGTTGTTCCACTGGCTGTAAAGGGCATCCCCGTGCATAACAGCAATGATCTTATCATCCGCCTGGCCTTGGTCGATCATGCGAAAGCCACCAATGGGAATGGCACGCACGATAATATCACCGTGAGTGATCACCTTCTCGGTCAACACGCAAATATCCAACGGATCATCATCACCCACCACCTGCGTACGGCCGGTGCGTTCACGGCACAACTCAGCGACATTACGCGAGCAGTATGTTTGCGGGATAAACCCATATAACGTCGGGCAAATGCTGGAATATTTCTGCGGGCGATCGACTTTCAAAAACCCGCTTTTCTTATCAATTTCGTATTTGACCGTATCTGAAGGGACTGTTTCAATGTAAGTATTGATGATCTTAGGAGCATCCTCGCCAACCGGTATGCCGTGCCAGGGGTGGCTGCGTAAAAGCAGCGCTAAATTTTGCCAGAGGGCATTGATATCTTCATTCATAAGTGGCTTTCTATCCATTAAAGGTTGGCTTATAAGTGCCGCTTAGTATACCACCGCCATCACGAATATTTCAAGCGCTGAATCATCGTTGTTTAATAATTCCAGACACCTAGGGTAATTTAATTATTTGTTATGGGTAGCTCGGGTAAAAAGAGTTAAGTTTTGTTGTATGCGGAACGGGATATTTTTGCCGTCTGCGTCGGTTTACATCTATTTGTCTCAAGGCATCCTCCAAGAGCTTGATTGGAAAGCATCAAGCTCTTGGAGGCGTGCCTTCTGAGTCAAATAGATGTAAATCCTAGCAGACTTTTGGCAAAAAATCCCTTATTGTTCCGCATACAACAAAACTTAACTCTTTTTCTTAACTATCCCTCTAGCAATGAACACATTTAATGTTTTTTCGCGATGTATCGATTTTAGGCAAGGAAGCTTGAGTGGATGAGGGAATGCCGAAACTTTTTCGTTTCGGCATGGTCAAATTTGTTTGAGCTGTTTACTTCAAGACGAAGTA
>CAZBJT010000394.1:0-1567 GCA_964492215.1 uncultured Planctomycetales bacterium
TGACCAAGGCGATCAATAAAAAAGAAATGAGGCCCCTGGTAATCGGTGAATGATAATGACGATGATGCATAAATGACACCTCCTTATTTTTATTCTATCACTTTTGAAAATTTTCCAAGGTTAAAACCGGGGAATATGCTTCTTTATAGGTACGCTGCCACCACTGGCCCGTGGCTTTATGCTGAGCCATATCGGTAAAGCGATACTCATAACCGATGGCCCGGATATATTTAGGCGGATGCCCGTCGAAAGGATCGTGGGCCAGCAAATGCAAAACCGGTTTTGAGCCTTCTAACAGCCGCTGTTGAAAATTGATGATCCAGGGATCTTGACGGAAATTACCAAGTGAAGCAAACCACATTTGCCAATCCAGGCGCGGCTGATGCGGGGCCGCCCATTTAGGTGCTTCATTTAAATCGCCCGGTTTCCATTTGAATGCATAAGGCAGCCAAATTTGCCCGTCATTGCTCCCCTCGATGACAATCTCCATGCGATTGGTCGTCATCATGGCAAAAAGGCCATAACTGTTAATGCTGCGCAACGGGGAGGCCGCATTCATGACCGCCATGACCGGCGCTGGTGGCCATTTTTCCATAAGCATCATAAAGAATTGCGCCAGTGTGATCACGGCGATCAGGGAGGCAAGCACCCATTGCAGCACAACACCCGCCCGTTTAAATTTTCCGGGCTTAGGCTTTATGCGTTCCTGCCAGATCGACGGAATAAAACGTTTCAATGCAGCATCATCCAATAAAGACAAAGCAATAACAAGGGCTAATAGATTAAACGAACAATAATTGCCGGTCAGCATGATGATAAACTGAAGCCCCGCTATACCCCAAAAAGCAATGAGCCTGGCCCGGCGGCCAAAGAAAATAAAAAAAGGAAAAACCAGTTCAATAGCGAACATTATAACGACGGATAATTTCTGAAACCACAAAGGCAATTGGGCGGCATACCAACTGATGATATTAGGCAAAGGCTGGGTCCAATAATGATAGGTCAAAGCGGTCAAGTCACGCCAATGCGGATCGCCGCTGATAAGTTTGACTAAGGCCGATTCCAGCATCAAACGAAAGATGAGCCAGCGTAACAGCCAAATGACTACCGCGGAAGGTGTTAAAAAGATCACCAAGAACCCGGCTTCCAATAATAAACTGTCCCACTGGAAACCTAAAAAATCCCGACCCACGCTGACTAATGATAAATAAAATACCCACGCTATAAAGGCCATGATCCTGGGCACGACACCAACGGCAAGCAACAGCGAACAGGCAAAACCGCCCCAGCACAAAAAAAGCAAAAAGGCATCGCTGGCATTAAACCAACATAAAGTCGGCAATGCCCAAAAACGCTGCACGCCTAAATGCTCATTCAAATACTGGATCAAGGTGGCGGCAGGTAAAATACCATCGTGGCCCATGAGGCCTAAGACCTGCACACCGAGGGAGGCAAAAGCAATGGCATAAATCAGCCCCAGGCAACGGGCAATCAACCAACCGGTGAGGATATACATATTAGCTGAGGGCGATCATTGATGATGACGTTCCAGCCGCGAAAACAACGT
>CAZBJT010000395.1:0-1551 GCA_964492215.1 uncultured Planctomycetales bacterium
TCAGATATTGACCCTTAAATCCGCCAATCATTTGGGTAATCAATTGCTGGATAAAGAAAGCGGCTTGCAGTTCATGGGTGGGGACAAGGTCATAACCCTAAGATCACCGGCGGGCAGCATGCGCCGCCCTTCAGAACTACCGAAACAAAAAATAGAAAATTCTTTTTGGAATCTGCTTTCTTTGGTGAGCTCCCAGGTGGCCCAAGCCGGGGAAGAATAGATTGAGGCTAAATTGTATTTGCGAAAATACCCCTTTCGATTTGCTGCGGTTTACATCTTTCTTTTTGTCGGGTTTTTATATTCGGTTGGTTTCCTCTTCTATATACAGATCTTCCGTTCCGCGTTCCTCGCCCATTTAGCCGCACGTCAGCATGAGCATGCACTGACCATCGATCCTAAACGCGGTACGATTTACGACCGCAACATGAGGCCTTTGGCCATTAATTTACCGGTGTATTCGCTTTATGCCAATGCCAGGTCCATGAACAAGGGGCATGATAAAGATGATGTGATCGAACAATTATCCAAAATCCTAAATATAGACCAAGCTCAGCTGCATGCTAAATTGGACAAAGAAAAATATTTCGTATGGATCGCCCGTAAATTACCGCAGCCGGTTTATATGCAGATTAAGGCGTTAAATCTACCGGGCCTCGGTTTTATCAAGGAGAGCAAACGGTTTTATCCTAATCAAACTTTGGCTTCGCACTTGATCGGTTTTGCCGGCATCGATAATAATGGCCTCGACGGCCTGGAGCGCGATTATGATTCATTCCTTAAAGGCAAAAGCGGACAAACCATTATCCTGCGCGACGCCCATCAGCATGAATTAATGCTGGATAAAGGGTATGTGGCACCGGTGGATGGTTTTGATGTGGTCTTAACCATTGATGAAACCATTCAGTTTATTGCCGAACGGGCTTTGGACCGCATGTACCATAAATACAATGCCAAGGGGGCCAGCATCATTGTCATGGATCCTAAGACCGGCGAGATCCTGGCTTTTGCCAACCGCCCGACGTATAATTTGGAAGAAGCATCCAAGAGTACCCCCGAATCACGCACCAACCGCGCCATTGTGTTTACCTATGAACCTGGTTCCGTATTCAAGATGGTCACTGCTTCTGCCGGTTTGCAGGAGGGGGTGGTCAAAGAAAGTGATGTGATCTATTGCGAGAATGGCGCATACCGGGTGGCCAATCATATTTTGCATGACCATGAACCGGCCGGCCGCCTGACCTTTCGTGAGGTCATTGAGCAGTCGAGCAATATCGGTACGGTCAAAGTGGCCCAGCGTTTAGGGCCGCAGCGCATCTATGATTATGCGCATCGTTTCCGTTTCGGCATGCGTACGGGGATTGATTTGCCCGGCGAAGCCAAAGGGTATTTAAAACCGGTGCGATTATGGTCGAAGACATCGATCGGGGCTGTGCCCATCGGCCAGGAAGTGACGGTTACCCCGATACAATTACTGGGGGCCATGTCCGCTATTTCCAATGATGGGGTTTACATGCGGCCTTTTGTGGTCAAATATGTGAAAGACAATAAGAA
>CAZBJT010000396.1:0-1550 GCA_964492215.1 uncultured Planctomycetales bacterium
CGTTCCTGCTCTAATAAACCAATGGTGTCGATAGGCAAAAGACCGCGGTCCCATTTAGAGCCTTTATAGGTGGAATAAGCACCGCGCTCTTTAGCTAAATCAATAGAACCCATGATGGCATAATAAGAAATAGCTTCCATGCTTTCATCCGCAAAATCCACCGCTTCTTTGGATGCATAGCTAAGGTTCAAATTATACAAACCATCCTGAAAGCCCATGATACCTAAACCAACCGGGCGATGGCGCTGATTAGCGGTTTGTGATTCTGACGTCGGGTAATAATTGATGTCGATGACATTGTCCAGCATACGCACAGCGGTCGTGACCGTTTCCTGTAACTTCTTTTGGTCAATACCGTCTTTAGACACATGCACAGCCAAATTGACAGAACCTAAATTACATACAGCGGTCTCTTCTTTTGACGTATTCAACAGGATTTCGGTGCACAAATTGGAACTATGCACAACACCGACGTGATCTTGCGGGGAACGCACGTTTGAAGGGTCTTTCCAGGTGATCCACGGATGACCGGTTTCAAAAAGCATGCCTAACATTTTACGCCATAATTGCACCGCAGAAATGGTCTTAAAATGCTTGATCTTGCCTTCATGGGCCATTTGTTCATAGGCCTCGTAACGCGCCTCAAACTTTTGACCAAAAATATGATGCAAATCAGGCGTTTCCGACGGTGTAAACAATGTCCAATCGGCATTGGCCTTCACCCTTTTCATAAACAGATCAGGGATCCAACTGGCCGTATGCATGTCATGGGTGCGGCGGCGTTCATCGCCGGTGTTCTTGCGTAGTTCGAGGAAGTCCTCGATATCCAAATGCCAAACTTCCAAATAAGCGCACATAGCGCCCTGGCGTTTGCCGCCCTGATTAACTGCTAAGGCCGTATCATTGGCAACTTTCAAGAATGGGATAATACCCTGGCTTTTGCCATTGGTGCCCTTGATGCGGCTGCCCATGGAACGCACACTGGTCCAGTCATTACCTAAACCACCGCTCCACTTAGAAAGCATGGCATCATCCTGGATGCATTTAAAAATATGATGCAAATCATCTTCGATCGTCGTCAAAAAGCAGGAAGACAATTGCGGATGGCGGGTACCGGAATTAAACAAAGTCGGAGTTGAGGACATGAAACGGAATGTCGACAACATATTGTAAAACTCGATGGCGCGTTCGTTTTTGTCCGCTTCATTAGCGGCCAAACCCATGGCCACACGCATCCAGAAAATTTGCGGCAGCTCAATGCGGCGGTCATCCCAGTGGATGAAATAACGGTCATACACCGTTTGCAGCCCCATGTAACGGAAAATAAAATCACGTTCCGGGACAATGGCCTTGCCTAATAATTTCAAATCAAAATTCTTCAATGCCGGGTCTAATAACTCTAAACCAATAGCCTTATGCACATAGGTAGCTAAATACTCAGGGTATTCAGCGCGCATACGCTCAAAAGAAACTTCATGACCCAAAGCTTCTTGATATTCTAATAATAATAAAAGACGGGATGCCACATAACCGTAATTAGGCTCTTTCTC
>CAZBJT010000397.1:0-1549 GCA_964492215.1 uncultured Planctomycetales bacterium
TAAAAAGAATGACCGCGTTTTGATCGTGGGTTTAAACAGCGATCGTTCCGTCCAGCTCCTGCATAAGGGCCCCAATCGTCCGATTTGTCCGCAAAAATCCCGCGCTGCTGTGTTAGCAGCCTTGGCCAGTGTCGATTTTGTCGTGATCTTCAATGAAGAAACACCGTATAAGCTGATCAGTGCCGTGCAGCCGGATGTATTGATCAAGGGGGGCGACTATAAAGGCCAAGACATCGTGGGTGCTGATATTGTCAAAGCCCGAGGCGGCAAAGTCGAATTAGTCAAACTCGTCCCCGGGTTTTCCACCACCCATATTATAGAGAAGATCAAGCATGGCTCATGATCCCGCCTTGCTTCGGATTTTAGATGCGAATTTTAACCGGGCCAAAGAGGGTTTGCGGGTCTGCGAAGACATTTGCCGGTATGTGTGGGATGCCAAAGCCTTGACTTCGTCATTAAAAGACCTGCGCCATGCATTGACCGAGGCTGTTAAGCCCGTTGGTTTATTAGATGCCTTGGCCAGCCGGGACATTCAAGGCGATGTGGGCCGCGCCACCACCGCCAGTGAAGCCAAACGCCAGGACATACCGGCTGTTTTTTGGGCCAATGCCCAGCGTGTTAAGGAATCATTAAGAGTTTTAGAAGAGATCACTAAGTTACTCAACGTCAAATCAGCCGATCATATTAAACAACTGCGCTACCGCTTCTATGCCCTCGAACAAAAATCGCTTAAATACCGCTAAACTGTACTTAATTCTCGACGCACAGGTGCTTGATCATGCGTCATTATTGAAAGCTTTAAAAGAGTCTGTACGTTTTGGTATTGATATAGTACAATTACGGGACAAAATTAACGGTGCGAAGGACATTTTAGCGTTTTGCCATGAAGCCAAAGCGATTTGCCGTGGCAAGGCATTGTTCATTGTAAATGACCGGGTTGATGTAAGTTTATTGGCCGGCGCGGATGGGGTGCATGTAGGGCAAGATGACATTTCTTATGCGCAGGCTAGGCGTTTATTGGGTCCCAAAGCCTTAATCGGTGTTTCTTGCCAAAATTGGGCGCAGGCGCAACAAGCACAGAAGGACGGGGCGGATTATATTGGTTTTGGTTCCGTATTTAAGACTAAAACCAAGCCTGACCGTCACCCCATGGACATCAAACTCTTGCAGCAGGTGTGGCAGGGGATGAGTATTCCGGTTTTTCCCATCGGCGGCATTAGCCGGGGGAACATAAGTGTGTTAGCGGACCAAGGTATTGCCCGTGTTGCTGTGTGCCGGGACATTTTATTAGCTAAAAATATGGGGAAATCCATACGTGAATTCCAAAAGATCCTGCGGGGGTAATTCAGTGGTAGAATTTCAGCTTCCCAAGCTGACTGCGAGGGTTCGATTCCCTCTCCCCGCTCCATTTTTGTTTATTGTGCTCACGGTATTCATGGCCGGTTGTGCGACTACGGAATACAAGCCTGTACCTGGCACAGGGCCTGGTGTTGAAGTAAAGACGCCTCCTAAAAAAGAAGGGCTTTATCATAAGGTGCAAAAAGGGGAG
>CAZBJT010000398.1:0-1531 GCA_964492215.1 uncultured Planctomycetales bacterium
AAGAGATCGACAATGGCCGCCCATTAAGCACAGCTATTAATACCGGTTATGCCCGTGCCTGGTCAGCTATTTTAGACTCGCACGTCACCAGTTTGATTGCCGGTTTTATGCTTTTCCAATTCGGTTCTGGCCCCATCAAAGGTTTTGCCATCACCTTGTCCGTTGGTTTGTTGGCCAGTTTGTTTACCTCTATTTATATCACCCGCGCTTTATTCGGTTTCTTGCTCGAACGCAATATCATCAAAAGTTTGCCGATGATGCATATTTTCAGCAAACCTAATTTCAGCTTTCTGAAAATGAAGAATGTGTGTTTTGCATTCTCCGCCATTGTTTTGGTTGTTGTGATGGTCAATTTCCTGCAGAAAAAAGAAGCGGCTTACGGCATTGATTTTGCCGGCGGGCAGATCCAGGAATTCAAATTCGCCAAGCCCGTTGATGCGGATCATTTACGCGCCATCTTAAGGGAAGAGAAATTGGGTCACGCGGTCATTCAGAATTTCAACAATGCACCCGACACTGTGATCATCCGTACGCCGGAAGATACGCATGAGCAGGTCACGGCCATCTTCAAGAGCAAAATGTCGGATAATCCTTATCAAGTGTTGCGTATTGAGAAGGTAGGTCCTGTGGTGGGTCAAGCTTTACGCACCAAGGCCATGTCCGCTATCATCTTTGCTTTATTAGGTATGCTGGCCTGGGTGGGATTCCGCTTTAAGCATTATGATTTCGCGGCCGCCTCTGTCATTGCTATTTTTCATGACGTCTTAATCACACTGGGCTTGGTGGTTTTAATGGGCCGTCAGGTGGATTTATTGGTTGTCACGGCTCTCATGACCGTCGCCGGTTATTCCATTAATGACAGTATTATCATCTATGACCGTGTGCGTGAGAATGTACCCAAAGCGCGCAACAAGACATTGTCCGAGATTATTAATGAAAGCATCAATCAAACATTAGGCCGTACCATATTGACCACTTTCGTTACCCTATTGTCTGTTTTTGCCCTGTATTTCGTCGGGGGAGAAGTGCTTAACACATTTGCTTTGGTCTTGATTTTAGGTTTTGTGTTCGGTACTTATTCAACCGTGTATATTGTTTCCCCGTTGTTCCTGGCTTTTCACGGCAATAAGAAGTGGTAAGAAATGACGGATGTTTAAATCGCTTGAGTTTCTAGTTGGCCAGAAGGTCAACATTGATGATGTGATCAAAACGATAGTCGCCTTTGGGTATACCCGGGCGACTAAAGTTTTTAAGGAGGGCGAGTTTGCCCAGCGCGGGGGTGTGATCGACATTTACCCCGCCAATTTCGAATTACCGGTACGCCTGGATATCGACGATGATGTCATTGTCGGTATCAATGGTTTTGATATTGAGACGGCCGCCAAGATTGAATCCCACCAAATTGTTTTACTCGTTCCATATAAGACTTCCCCAAAAGCTATTTTCTCCTCTGATGTGCCTTTAAATAATTTTGTTGATATCGAGAGCGGGGACTATGTCGTGCACAATAATCACGGCATCGGCCGCTTTA
>CAZBJT010000399.1:0-1528 GCA_964492215.1 uncultured Planctomycetales bacterium
ATGTATCGATTTTAGGCAAAGCAGCTTATCCGAATGAGGGCATCGGTTGACTTTTTTGTCAACCGATGCCGAGGCTTGTTTGAGATTGGTTTTTCTAGAGAAAAACCAATCGAGTTGCCGAGGCACCGAATGAGGATAAGACCTTTGCCGGCTCTTCCATCGCTTTCACCCTAGTAGAGCAAAATCGATCCTGAGCGAAAAGACATTAAATGGGTTCATGGCCCCGAGCAAATAATTAAATTACTCTAGGTGTCTGGAATTATACGATTTGGACTTGGCGGGCGGTTAGTTTTAATTTGCCGCGGGCGAAGAGGTTGATGGCTTTGGGGTAGATGCGGTGTTCGGCTTTGTGTATTTTGGCAGCTAGGGTTTCTAAGGTGTCTTTGGGCAACACGGCTAAGGGTTCTTGCAGGATAATGGCGCCGGCATCCATTTCTTCGGTGACAAAATGCACCGTCGGGCCTGTGACCTTGACACCGTAATCAAAAGCATCCTTAATACCATGGGTGCCTTTAAAAGCAGGCAGGAGTGCGGGGTGAATATTGAGGATCTTATTAGCGTATTGGTGGATAAAGTAGGGGCTTAGTAAGCGCATATAGCCGGCTAATGCTATAAAATCAATTTTCTGCTCACGCAAATGCAACACCATGGCGCGGTCAAATGCTTCGCGATAGGCATGATCTTTGGGGTTGATATAAAGCGACGCGATCTTGGCCTTGCGGGCACGCGCGAGGGCAAAAGCATCTTTCTTATCGGATATCACCAAACACAAGTCCGCCTTGATCTTCTTGGATTTGACCGCATTGATGATGGCCTGCAAATTACTGCCATTGCCTGACGCTAAGACTGCAAATCTCATTTTTTCTCCCCCAGCCGTATTAAACCCACCAAGGCAACCCCCATAAATATAACACCAACCGCAACTAAAATCCAAACCGCAGGAACGGTTTCAGCGATCAAGGCTGTGGCCAGCATCGCCGCCAGGAAAGCTAAATGCATGACGAATTCCAATGCCGCAAAGACTTTACCCGACATTTCAGCCACACATACCTCATGGATAACGGTGTTAGAGGCAATGACGATGGGCCCACTGACTAAGCCTAACACAAAAGCCAAAGCGGTGGCCAACATTCTGTTATGCGTGCCCTGCACAAAAATAGCAAACAGCGCGATCAACAGCCCGCCTAACATGAGCGACCAGAACATGGTCTTAAATTTAGAAAAACGTCCGCCCCATTTGCCATAGATTAAACTGCCGACAAATAAACCGATACCTAATGGCACGGCCAGAAAACCCAAATCTTTCGTAATGCTGTTAAACGCCCGCTGCACAAAGACGATGATGATTACATAAATAGCACCGGCCGCGGCAAACAATACCGACATCATCACAAAGATAAAGCGGATTTTCTTCTGGCTGCCGACGTATTTGATCCCTTCATTGATCTCAGCCCACACCGTCTTATGCGCATGCACCATATCCTTGGTATTACTCATAATCTTGGTTGGATTGATACGCCAGCGACGG
>CAZBJT010000400.1:0-1528 GCA_964492215.1 uncultured Planctomycetales bacterium
CCTTGGATGAGCAACGTAAAGCCGGTAAAATCGGCAGCGGTTTGCAAGCCAAGGTTGTGATCACAACCGCCAGTGAGCGTGATTGGCAAGTTTTAAGTTCTTTTGATAATTTAGCAGCGATTTTTATCGTTTCGCAGGTGGAGTTAAAACAAGCGCCGCAGGTGGCGGCACCGGTGAGTGAGTATTTTAGCCAAACCAGTGTTGACATTCATCCGGCTGACGGGGTCAAATGTGCCCGTTGCTGGAATTGGCGCACGGATGTGGGTAGTCATTTGACACATCCGACGCTATGCAGCCGTTGCGCTCAAACAGTTGAACAAACAGGAGTCTTTAATGGCCGTCATTAAAAAGAAAAAAGTCGATCCTAAATTTGATCCTTATAAAAAGTTGCTTTTGAAAACCAAGGAACAAATCGTGGGGGACATTCATGGTCTTTCCAACGACAACTTGGGTAGTGCTAATGACCGCGGCGGGGATGTCTCTGGACATGCCTTGCATATGGCGGACGTGGCCACCGATATGTATGACCGTGAATTCACTTTAGGATTGGCCTCTAATGACCGCGAATTGCTTTATCAGGTAAACGAAGCTTTGCTCCGTATCCAGGATGGTTCCTACGGCGTTTGTTCCGGCTGCAAGAAGCCTATTCCCGCCACACGCTTAAAAGCACTGCCGCATGCGCAGACCTGCCTGAAGTGTCAGGAAAAAATCGAGTCCCAGAGGCACTAAAGGTGGAACGATCATGTACGACCAAAAACGCTCCAGGATTGATATTGTTATTTTTTTAGCGGGCGTTTTAAGTGTGGTCGCCATTGACCGCATGACCAAGCATTTTTTTTCCGGTTTGCTCGGCCTTAATGAGTCGGTCGCCCTGATCAAAAATGTCTTCCATTTTACGCTGGTGCATAACACAGGCATTGCTTTCGGTCTTTTTAAAGATTGCGGTGTTGCGTTTATCATCATCCCGTTGATTTTGACCGGCCTTTTGGTCTATAATATTTACTATTACCGCCACAGCGAGTATTTAAGCCGCCTTTATATCATTGCCTTCTCGCTGATTTTGGGAGGTGCCATCGGTAATTTGATCGATCGCATCTCATTGGGTTATGTGATTGATTTTATTGATCTGCGTATCTGGCCGGTGTTTAATATTGCGGACTCAGCCATCACCATCGGGGCTGCCATCATACTCTTAAAATGCATCCCATCCTCTTCCAAATAGGTCCTCTCACCATTTACAGTTATGGCGTGATGTTAGCGTTGGCTGTACTGACGTGTTCTTTTTTGTTAAGCCGCGATGCGGCGGCACATAAGATCAGCCGAGATACTGTCTATGATCTGATGTTCACCTGTGTGTTGTGGGGGATTTTGGGCGCGCGGGTGTTTTATATCTTTTTGGCCCTGCCATATTTTTTCGCCAATCCGCTTGAAATAATTATGCTGCAAACCGGGGGGCTGGCCTGGCAGGGGGGATTCTTAGGCGGTACCATCGCCGGTATTCTTTTTGTGCGTCGACGTAAATTGCCGT
>CAZBJT010000401.1:0-1516 GCA_964492215.1 uncultured Planctomycetales bacterium
AACATGCCGCCTAACCAAATCATATGGTCCATGGTGTCTTCCAAACCTAATTGGAATTGGCCTAAATAGTATTCCTTGGCGCGCTTAAATTCATCTTCCTTTACACCCTGTTGGGCCACCTGGCGCAATACTTTTAAGATAAGCTCGACGGCTGGAACAATCTTGGTGTTATCCACACCGGCACGCACCACAAAACAGCCGGTATCATCCATGGCTTTAATGCCCGCTGACACTGAATAAGCCAATCCCCTTTTTTCACGCACCTCGCTAAACAAACGGCTGGACATATTGCCGCCTAGAATAATACTCAATAACCCCAGCGCATAATAATCCTTATGATTGCTTTCATAAGCCAAATAACCCATGGCCAAATGCATTTGCTCGGTGTTCTTTTGATAGAAATTCACCGAAGGTTTATCTTGGGTCTTACGGGCCGGCGCATAATTTTCCCGGCGTGGACCGGATAATTTACCCAGCTTGTTGCTGACTAAATCGACCAATTTTTTATGGTCCACATGGCCGCAGGCAGCAATGACCGTATTGGCCGGCACATAAAAACGGTTCTTAAAAGTCTTAAGGTCAGCCGGGCTTAAATGTTGCACGGTTTGTGGAGTGCCGGCGAGGCTTTGACCCAAGGCGTGATTGGGCCATAATAATTGTTCCAAAAGCTCATACACATAATATTGCGGCAAGTCATGGTACATCTTGATCTCTTCTAAAATCACCGTGCGTTCTTTTTCCAGGTCTTTTTTGGCGATCGTCGAGAAAAAAGTAATGTCCGCCAGCACATCAAAGGTCTTGGATAAATGGGCGGACGGAACCTTAGCGTAATAGCAGGTCTCCTCTTCGCTGGTAAAGGCATTGAGATTGCCGCCTACCCCTTCGACCAATTGCTTGATCTCTTCACAGGAATATCGGGCACTACCTTTAAACGCCATGTGTTCCAGGAAATGGGCCACACCTTTATTAGCATTTGTTTCATAACGGCCGCCGCCGCCGATCCAAATACCGATGGAGGCGCTATCACGGTCTTTTAAATACTGGCTGACAATACGGATTTGATTATCTAAGGTGGTTATTCGACGCATGAATTATTTAATCGCTTGGGCAAGCAAGGCCACTTTGGCCGCTACATGCTCAACCAAACGGCCTTTCGAGGTAGTGTTGGCAATTTCTTTAATGATGGCACTTCCGACAATAACACCGTCGGCAATTTTGGCGATGTCTTTGACTTGCTGCGGAGTTGAAATACCAAAACCCGCACAAATAGGCTTATCGGTAAAACGCTTAACGCGCTTGATGTCTTTAACCACCGTACCACTTAAGGCCTGTTTGACACCGGTGACACCGGTCAATGACACATAATAAATAAAACCGGTGGAGGCTTTCGCATTGGCCTTAATACGGTCGTCCAAGGTCGTAGGGGCCACAAAGAATACGGTCGAAATATTGGACTTGATGGCAGCCTTACGTAAAACTTGTGCCTCTTCCGGCGGCAAATCAGGAATAATCAAAC